>CAYOQG010000157.1:0-13197 GCA_964405925.1 uncultured Phycisphaeraceae bacterium
GCACTGGGTCAGACTTCTAGCGTCGGCCTTCCCCGAGACGCGACAGCACATTCGGCAGGTGTATCCTGACGTCGACGCGAAGACCCGGTAACCTGACGCTGCTAATCGATTTCCTCTGCCTCACCACAGCCGGATGACCTTCCACCAGATGCCACCGAGACCTAGCCAGATGATGATATTGACGACGCTGACGATGGCCCCGAGCTTCCACCATTCGGCGATTTTGACGTAGCCGGCACCGAAGAGAACGGGTGCCGGGCCGGTGGCGTAGTGGGTCATACTGCTGAACAGATTGCTGAAGAAACCGAGGACCAGAGCGGCTAGAAGTGGTGGCGTGCCGACAGCTACGGCGACAGCCAGAAACGCTGCATACATCGAGCTGACGTGTGCGGTATTACTCGCAAAGAAATAGTGGCTATAGAAGTAGATCAGACTCAGGGCAAGAAACGCAGGGACCCAGCCGACACCCGAGAACCACCCGCCCACCGTCTGGCTGAACCACGCGATCAGGCCAAGCTCGCTGAGCTGCGAGGCCATCATCACCAGCGTAGACAGCCAGATAAACGTGTTCCACGCCCCCCGTTCAGCGAGCACATCCTCCCAGGTCAAGACGGATGTCAAGAGTAAGACACTCAATCCGACGATCGCGGCCACCGTGCTGTGAACCCCCAGCGTCCGGCCGAAAATCCACAAGAACAGCAGCAGCACGAACGTGGCCAGCATGATCCATTCGCCGCGACTCATCCGACCCATCTCGGCCAGCTTGTCTTTGGCCATCCGGGCAGCAGCGGGCGTCTCCTTGATTTCCGGCGGATAGAGCTTGTAGAGGACGAAGGGGACGACCAACATGCTGATGAGCCCGGGAACCATGGCTGCCAGAGCCCAGTTTGTCCAGGTGATCTCGATGCCCTGGTCGGCTGCCATCTGGGCAGCCAGTGGATTCGCGGCCATCGCCGTCAAAAACATGGCACTGGTGATCAGGTTGCCGTGATATGCGCATTGGATGAGAAACGCACCCACCTTGAGCGCCGAGCCGTCCCGCGGACGGCTGTCATAGGCTTCCGCGATAGACCGGGTGATCGGAAAGACCACCGCTCCCGCCCGGGCTGTGTTACTGGGGATCGCCGGTGCGAACACGAAATCCGTCGCCACCATACTGTAGCCGAGGCCCAAAGTCCGCCGTCCGAGGAGTCCGACGAAGCAATACGCGATCCGCGCTCCAAGCCCGGTCTTGATGATTCCCCGGGCGATGAAGAAGGCCATGACGACAAGCCATATGACCCGGTGGCCGAACCCGCTCAGGGCCACATTGACCGACAGCGTCCTTGTCAGCGTCGCTGCCGCGATTCCAAGAATGGCGACCGCCCCCATCGGGAGGGGCTCGAGGACCAGGGCCACGATCGTGGCAACAAAGATGGCCAGCATGTGCCACGCCTGAGTCTGGACACCCTCCGGTGCAGGTACGCACCAGATCACCACCCCGACGGCGATGGCGAAACCGAGCCGAAGGTACACCGACAACGATGAGCGGGTTGTCATTTCGCGCTTCACGCGAACACTTTCCTCAGCAGCCCCCCGTCAAGACATTCATCTGCGCAGCATCGGTGATCCGCTAAATCAGCGTGTGCGATTCTCCGTCTCCCCGAGTCGGCGCCTTTGGCCCTTGCTATTGCGCGGGTCGTGCGATTCACCACGGGTGCGCCGATCACCGATAGCGACGTTCGCGGTCCCGGTATTGCGCACGGCGTGCAATTCGCCACGGGTGCGCCGAGACCTTGTCCCGGAGGGACATTTGACACAAGCCCAGCGATTCATCGCTGGGTTCCAAGCGTTGACGACCACCCGAGTCCCGTAGGGACGGATGAGATGTCTCGCGCAGTTCAGACGTCCCTACGGGACTCGGATCTCGGGTGCCCGTGTGATCCCAGCGATTCATCGCTGGGCTACTCTCGCTTGCCCCAACGGGGCGTCCCCGGAGACGCGACAAACCGCGAGCTTCACAGCTCGCCCGGTCGTTCGAATCCGGCGCAGTCGCAATATCGCGCACGGTCGAATAGCGCCTGCAGCCGGTCAAATCACCCCCTCTCGCCTCAGACTCTCCATTTGGACCGGCGAATAATCCAACGTGTCTGCCAGGATTTCATCCGTGTGCTCACCCAGCAATGGTGGCGGACGCCGAATGCTCAGCGGTGTTTCGGCATACTTGACCGGAATGCCGGCGAGCCGAAGTGTGCCAATCGTCTGGTGAGGCACTTCGGCCACCATACCGCGATGCAAAACTTGCGGGTCGGCAAAGAGGCTTTGCATGTTGTTGACCGGCCCGCAGGGAATCGCCTCTTTCACGAAGAGCTCGACCCATTGGTCGCACGTTTTCTGCATCATCACCTCGCCGACCAGAGGAAGCAGCGTCTCACGGTTTTCGACGCGTCTGGGATTGGACTCGAACCGCGGATCGTCGATCCATTCCTCTTTTCCGACGACCTTGCAGAACTTGAGCCAGAGTTTCTGGTTGGCTACGGCGATGGCGATGGGGCGGTCCTTTGTTTGGAAAACCTGATAAGGGATGATCGACTCGTGGGCTGTGCCCCAGCGCTTGGCCTCCTGACCGGCGACGAGATAATTGCTGGCGATGTTGGCGAGGGCGGAGACCTGGACATCCAACAGGCTGCAATCAAGGTACTGCCCGCGGCCGCTGCGCTGCCGCCAAAGCAGTGACGAAGTTATGGCACCGGAAGCGTAGACCCCGGTCACGACGTCGGTGATGGCCACCCCCACTTTACAGGGCTCACCGCCTTGCGGTCCGGTGATCCACATCAGCCCTCCGACTGCTGACAGAACCATGTCATAGCCTGGCCGATCACGATAGGGTCCGTCCTGACCGTACGCACTGATCGAGCAGTACACCAGCCGGGGATTGATCTTACGAACACTCTGGTAATCCAAACCGAACCGTCCCATCAGACCCGGGGTGAAGTTCTCCACGAGGACGTCGGAGACCTTGACCAACTCTTTGATCAGCTCGACACCGCGCGGTTTCTTGAGGTCAATGGTGATCGATCGCTTGTTCCGGTTGCAGCAGAGGTAGTAGGCGCTCTCGCCACCGGCGAAGGGCGGCCCCCAGGTGCGGGTGTCGTCGCCAGTGCCGGGCTGCTCCACCTTGATAACCTCAGCTCCCTGGTCGCCGAGGATCATGGTGCAGTACGGCCCCGCCAGAATTCTGGAAAGATCAAGAACGCGAATGCCGCTCAGCGGCAGGTCACCCTCGGGTTGCTCACTCATTCCATCTTCTCCCGTGAACCAAGAAGGATTCATATAGCCATGCGAGAGAGTTTCTGCAAGGGCGGCGAAGCAGCGGCGGTACTATATCCATCAAGACGCTGCCGAGGTGCGCAGCACCGAATCGGAGGGTCCGCCGTGCGGGCCGATTTGTAGGACCGCCGTTCCGATGTACATCGGGATCAGGGGGCACGCCACGGTTCGACTCCGCCGAACCGTGCCACCCGAGCGCGGAGTCACGCCAGACATTCGACACTGCTTTCGGGCAGCGCCAGGTTACGGCGACTACACCTTGACGTGCGGAGTCTTCACCACGCGGGTGCCGTCGGGGAGCTCGACGAATTCGTAGTCGCCGAAGACGTGGGGGGCCTCTTTTTGCAGGATTTCCAGCATCAAGGCAGCCACCTGGCGGATCTCGACTTCCGCGTGTTCGCTGCATCGTAGCTCGATGAAATGCCTCAGTGACCGGGCGTTGGCAGTTACGAAGATCTTCGTCTCTGTCGCGTTGGGCAGCACGGAGCGGGCGGCCTGTCTGGCCATCTTTCGCCGGTGGGTCTTGTCCGTAACCGAGGCGAACTTCTCCTGCAAGCCATCGATGAGCTTTATGTAAGCTGCCTGGGCCTGCGTGACAGCCGATTCCCAGATCTCGTGGAGCTTCGGATCATCGGCGACGCAATCGGGCTCGATGAAATCCGCGACGGACTCGTCCACGTAACGCTGTGACAGTTGCGAATAACCGAAGCCCGCCCGATGGCGGACCAACTCATGGGTAAACGAACGCGAGACCCCGGTGATGATGAAGTTCCACACGGTGTGCTCGAGCACGCTGCCATGCTTGACCTCTTTAATGTGGCCGAGGTAGGCCTCGTTGCCGCCGGGTCGAGGCTTCGCGAAACTCATATAACACAAGCGACCGGCAATCTCCGGGAGCACCTCCGCAGGAACGTCGCTGTCGGTGCTCCAGGTACCGGCGTCGTGATCCTTCAAAAACCGGGCGATCTGATCCTGATCGAGGACCTGCCGACCTATGAGGTACACGGTTGGACGACGAATGATGTTCATACAGAAGCATATATATACGCCAAGCGAACGGATTGCAACGAAGCCCACGCCTTACTAAACTCCATGTCTCGATCCTTGTGAGTTTTTGAAATTGTCGCGGGCGTGTGGCGCGGCGAGGTACGCTTTACGGGATGAGGATGGCGAATCCTTTGACACAACCGGACGATGCGATGTGGGTTGGAAAGCGTGCCGCTCCACCAGTGGCCCAGCGCGTCCTGATCATCGGGCTGGACGGAGCCACGTTTGACGTCCTCAGCCCGCTGATGGATGCGGGACGTATGCCGCGACTCAAGGGGGCGATCGAGTCGGGGGCTTCGGGCATTCTGCGATCGACGATACCGCCGATTACGCCAGCCGCCTGGACGACGTTCCTGTCGGGTAAGCAACCGGGCTCACACGGCATCATCGACTTTGAACGGTACGACCCCCGTACGAACAAGCTCCAGTTCAATACGACGCAGTGCCTCACCCACGTCCGGAACCTCTGGCAGATCGTCGACGATGCAGGGCTCAAAGTCGGAAGCGTGAATGTCCCCATGACCTACCCACCCATACCGGTCAATGGTTTCCTTGTGAGCGGGTTTGAGACCCCGGGGCCGGACTCCGACTTTGTCTACCCGGCGGAGCTGAGAGAGCAAATCCTCGCCCATTGGCCAGACCCTACACTCGGTGCCAACTGGCGGCGTTCCATGTTCGGCGGAGACAGGCTCTTTGCGAAAAACGTAGCCTACATGTCGCGTAGCTTCCATCAAGGCGCCGACATGACCGTCTGGTTGGGTGACAAGCTCGGCTGGGATGTGCTGATGGTCGTGTTCAAGCTGATCGACAACCTTCAGCACAAGACGTGGAAGTATCTCGATCCACAATGGTCACATCGCAGACCCAAGCGAGGCGAGCTCGCCAGGCAAGGCTTCGAGGAGGCGGACAAAGCCGTCGGAAAGCTCTTGGACTACGCTACCAAGCACGACGCCGCCGTTGTCATGGTGTCAGATCACGGGCACGGGAGCCTGGAGGGTAAGGTTCATCCCAACCTGTTGCTGAAGCAGTGGGGCTATCTCGCCCTGCGCGGTGGTGGGGCTCAGAAAGCGACACGTGGACGGCACCTGTGGGATCGGTTGCGAGGTCGAACGAGGCGTTTCGCTCGCGCAGGCGACGTCGAACATGACCTGGCCGTCGACTTCACAAAGACGCAGGCGTGCGTCATGCACGCCGGGATGGCCGGGTTTCTTTATATCAATCTTCAAGGCCGTCAACGCACGGGCATTGTGCGACCCGACGAGTATGAACGCTTGCGCGATGATCTGCGATACCGCTTCTTGGGCGACGAATGTCACGTCCGAGACCCCAGCGGGCACATGATCCAGATGTTTTCGGAAGTTCATAAGCCGGAGCAGCTCTACGGCTGCACGCGGGAGGATCAACCCTGGCTGCCCGATCTTTTGCTGATCCCCCATGAGTCCCTGGCGGTCGTTCGCAAAATTCGCGGAACCGCACCGGTTCGCTGGCTTTCGTACCGACGTCTGGAGGGAACGCACCGTCCGGGCGGTATCTTCGTGGCGACCGGTCCCGGGATCGCCCCCCATATCGAGGTTCGTGCTCACATCGTGGATTGTGCCCCGACGATCCTGGCCATGCTGGGGCTGCGAGTCCCCGATGACATGGAAGGCCGCGTGATCACCGAGATCTTCGAGACGCCACCAGTCGTCGAGACTGAAGCGGCTCGAACGGCACAGCCGGCGAAAGGGGTCGGCGAAGCGTATTCAGCGGAAGAACTGCAGCAGGTCACGGAGCGTCTTTCGGATCTCGGCTATCTGGAGTAGCCGATGAATCACGACGCCGGGTTGACATTGGTCGTTTTTCCCCGGCTTCGATCCAAAAGCGATTCGCGATTTCGTCCCAAAAGCCGACCTCCATGATCGCGAGCGAGTCCACACGTTTTCCGTTCAAAAACACCGCAGGAGTTCCCATCACACCGCAGTTTCCGGCCAGGTCCGTGTCCTCCGCCACGCGAGCGGCCACGTTCGGTGACTGCATGTCCGTGACAAGCTGGTCACGATCGAGCCCCAACTCGCCGGCTACGCTCGCAATATCGTCTCGGCTGAACCGACCCCCCTGTCGCTGACGGGCAAACAGAAGATCGTGAGCCCGCCAAAACATATCGTTCCCCCCGCGTTTTTGAGCGGCCACGGTAAGGTAGGCTGCGATACAAGCGTCTCGATGGGTCGTCCGCGACACGTGCACGTTGCACGCCCTGTCGAGCGGGCAATGCTTAAAGACGACCCTCAGTCTTTTCTCGAAAAGCGGCTGGACCATCTTCTCGAGGAAGTCGGCGAATCGGCGGCAAGCCGGGCAGAGAAAGTCACTGAAGACAACAAGGTCCCACGCATGTTGATCCGGCCGGGCGCTGGCGCGCACGGGATCATCCGGTGTGATCGTGATCCGGCAGGGTTTGGCAAGGTCGTAGTTTTTAACCAGTGTCGCCGTGTCGCCCCGAATACGCTTAACTGCACTGACGCACTGCTCCAACGATGCCCGTGTGTTCCGGGCCGTGAGCACGGCGCTCTGGCCAACGTCGCCATACACCGCAATGGCCATCACCCCCAGCGTGCCGGCGACGCGCACCGCAGAAGGACTGAACGTGGGGTGAGACGAGGGCACGGGCGTTGTCGATAGCGGCTCGCCCGCGGTGATCTTCTGATGATCCATGGAGGGTCGACTGGCCACCCGTTTGACCTTCTGGCTGACGTCTTTGGGCACCCGCGGCCAAAGCAGCAACGTGCAGACGACGATCAGGAAGTTGAAAGCGTGGATCAGAAGGCACCAGGGACACCACTCGTTCAACGAGGTGAACATGATGTACGTATATCGCAGCGAGCCGGCGAGACCGCACACCACCCACACCAGCGTGATGATGTGAAACCAGCGACGGCCATATGACGGGCGTCCCACGCCGACAAGCCAGACACCAAGCAAAGAGAAGTACACCAACCCGAGCAGGGCCACCGGAATATGTGGCGTGCCCCGTGGCTCGTTAACCCGTTTCGGCGGCCAGAAGCTGTGCGGGCTTGCCAAGACCGAGCTGCAGTTGGCACGTTGGGAGAACGCGGTGCTTGTATGCCCCTCATCTCCGCCGCCACAGACCGCCTCGAACCAATTGGATCCGGAAGAGCCGGTTACGTGCTTGGTAAGCAGCATGTAGCTGATCATCGCCGCAGCCCCGCACAGCAACACGGCCAATACTTGAACGATCACTCCGCGCGACATGAATCTGCATCCCTCCAACAGGGGGTATAGGTCACCGTGGGCGATTCGGCCCCGCCACTCCGCGCCGTGGCTTTCATGCCCACGTGGTCCTCAAGGCAGTCTTTACCTACACGCACTCCGGCGGTACGTTCAAACGGAACCACGTATGGTCGAGAGGATATGTCGTCTGGCGTGGTAAGGCTAGCGGACTATTGTTCGAAAAGCGGCGTGTGCCGCATCGAGCGCCCGATCAATGTCGTCGTTACTGTGGGCCGCGGATACGAACAGGCATGCGACCGGTGACGGGGGAAGCAGGACCCCGCGATCCAGCATCTCCTGCAAGAACCGGGTGAACATCGCGGAATTTAAGTTGCCCTCCGAAGACGAGTCGGCGGGGCCGTCCGCCGGCGCAGTATCAATTACAAAACTCAGACCGAGTATGCTAGCTACACGCGAGTGCCGGACTGACACGCCGGCCGTAGAAGAGGCCGCGCAGAGACCCTCATCCAGCCGCACCGATCGGGCCTCTAGTTCTTCGTAAAAGCCGTCCTCGCCAACTGCCTGAAGTGTGGCGATCCCGGCCGCCAATGCCAACACACTCTCGGACGGTGAATCATACCTCGGCGAGAGCGATGCCGCCGTTTCTTCAGCACAAAGCTCTCTGAAAACCTCTTTACGTCCCCCACAGGCCGCGAGCGGCAAACCTCCACCAACAACCGGGCCCAACAAGGTAAGGTCAGGCAACACGTCGAATGCCGACGGCACACCGCGCCGTACCACCCGAAAACCGGTAACCGTCTCATCGAAGACCAGCAGCGACCCGCGAATGTCACACAGCAAGCGAAGAGCTGAAAGGAAACTGTCTGCCGGTTGAACCAACCCCTTGCCCAAACAGACTGGCTCGACGACCACCGCCGCCACATCCGAACCGTGATCACGAAAAAGACCCTCAGCAGCGGCAACATCGTTGAAAGGAAGGACGAATCGGGATGCGTCATAAGCACACCGCTGGTCAGGGGAGAAATCGGGCGGAATCGACCAATCCGGCCTCATACGTCTGACCTCGTTAGACCATGTTCCCTCAAATGTGACAAGCTGACGTCGTTTTGTGAATGCGCGAGCCGCACGCACAGCAAAGGCCAAGGCATCGAACGTCGTATGCACGAAGTGGACCATGTCGACAGATGGCACCCGACCGGCAATCAACTCCGCCAGGCGCACCTCCATTTCTGAAGGCTGGCCATAAGCGTTGCCCTTCGAGGCCGCTTTGCTGATCGCCGCGACGACGCGTTCGTCGGCGTGCCCCAGGATGAGAGTTCCGTGACCACCGATAAGATCGACGTATTCGTTCCCGTCCACATCGACGGCGATCCCACCTCTTCCGCGCCCGATAATCGGAAGTTTCTCTCCGTGCCAAGAAGATGTCTCTTCCGGTCCTGATGTCCCCGTCGTCTGGTACCACGGACAACACGACGGCGGAATGCATCGTGGCAAGAGAGTGGCTGCGGTCTTGCGAATGCTCTCCGATTTCGCCGTGGTTCGGGTGGATGCGTTCGCTCTGTCTATCGCCGTTGCACCTAGCATCGCGGAATCCTAGGCCCCTTCCCGCGCCCTGCAAGCCAACCAGAAAAACCTCAAGGATGTCGGCGCAGAGAACAGGCGGACTTTAGCCATCAGGCACGTGGCGCTCGAAATGGCGCGCTAATATCGGTCCTTCACTCGAAAACGAAGCAATCATGGGTAGGCGTTGGTGACGCGCGATTCGGCGGACCTTGTATGCGAGGGCATGGCCACGTATCCTGGCGACGCCATGCGATCCCAAGCCAAGGTCACCATCAGCACGTTGCGCGCCCGAAAGCGGGAGGGGCAGAAGATCTCCATGCTCACGTGCTACGACTTTAGCACAGCCCGTTTGATGGAAGAGGCCCAACTGGATTCTCTGCTGGTGGGCGACACCTACGCGGAGGTCTGCTTAGGGCACCCGACCACACTTCCCGCGACGATGGAACATCTGGTCACGGTTGCCGAGGGAGTCCGTCGCGGCGCCCCGTCTGTATACCTCGTCGGTGACATGCCCTATTTGAGTTACCAGGTCTGTCCAGAAGACGCCATCCGCAACGCAGGGGTGTTCATGGCAAAAGCAGGGTGTGATTGCGTTAAAATCGAGGTGGATCGTCGACTGGTCAAAACCGTGGAAGCGATGGCCACCGCAACGATCCCGGTCATGGCCCACCTGGGTCTAAAACCTCAGTCGATACAGGGCATCGGGGGCTACAAGGTCCAAGGTAAACAGGCTGCCGACGCGCTACGAATCATCGAAGACGCCAAGATGATGGAGGATGCAGGCGCCGTAGCACTACTGCTTGAGGCAGTACCAAAAGAGGTAGCTGCGACGGTCGCTCAGTCTACATCCCTACCCGTCATCGGATGCGTATCGGGGCCATATTGTGATGGGCAAGTTGTCGTGCTGCACGACATGTTAGGGTATGGGGTAGGCCATCCGCCGCGGTCGGTGAAACAGTACCTCCGGCTTCACGACGACCTGGTCAACGCCTTCAAGATGTACGCCACCGAAGTGAAGGAGGGAAAGTTTCCGTCTCCCAATGAGAGCATCGGAATGGAACAAACGCAGTTCGAGCAGTTGAGGCGAGCCTTAGAGGCACGGACGTCTTGAAGCGTGCGGTACGATCACCACAGGTGTAGAATAACGATAGGAGTCGGCGGCTTGTACTAGAGTAGGGGTGAGCGCTGCCTTGACAGTGGCGTCCGCACGGGTACGGTGGCGCCGAGGCGATTGGAAAGGCGCGACATGCTTGTCAAGATGGACCTCGCACGCATTGTGATCGTCGACTCCGACGAGGAGAAGATGTCGATGATCGTCCTCAGCGAGAGCGGCGGGAAGCGTGCGTTTCCGATCCTCATCGGCATTCACGAAGCCTACGCCATCGACCGTCGCACGAAAGGCATCATGGTGCAGCGGCCGATGACCCACGATCTGATTGAACGGTTGATCAGAGAGCTGGACTACGAGCTCGAACAGATCGTGATCAACGAGTTACGCGATTCCACTTTTTACGCTAGATTGGTGTTGCGCCATAACGGCAACCTGGTCGAGGTTGACTCGCGACCGTCTGACGCCATCGCCATCGGCGCCGGAACGGATACACCGATCTACGTGGACGAATCCGTGCTGGACCAAGTCTGTTGATGGCCGGATCGTGTGTGCAGCCGAATGAACGTTGAGCCGGATAGCATGATACAAACATCCTTACAAGGTCCCACGCCCACCACCGGTACCGGTGGGAAGGATCCGGGCTCAGTCCTTTCCCCGCTGCTTGCCTGCATGTCGGGCGAGTTGCCGGAAGGATCACCTCGGTTCGCAGCGCGGGCGCCCGGTCGTATCGACGTCATGGGGGGACTGGCGGAGTATACCGGCTCGCTGGTTTTGAACGCGACGACCGCCGATCACGTGTGCGTGGCGGTCCAGAGACGGAACGATAAGATCCTCTCGATAACCCTTGTGCAGAGGTCTGATCAAGACGGTTGCTCCCCTTTCGAGATCGCTGCATCATTGCTGCTTGGACCCGATGGTGGGATCATTACGGCCCAAGAGGGACGCCGGTTGCTTCCAAGCACCACCCCCTCACCGGTGTCATGCGTGTTCGGCACGATCGTTGAGCTAGCCCGCGGTCACCCCGTCGGTGTATTTGATAGTGGTATCTCCATCGCCGTCGGATCGACGCTTGATGATCTTCGAGACGCCGGTGGCAACTCTGCGTTGGCCGCGGCTACGGCCATGGCGGTGGCAGCGTCCTGCGACGCGGCTGTCTCGGCGGATCAGGTGGCAGCGCTTTGTCAGCGTGTTGAAAACGAGTGGTTACAGATGCCCGTCGGCGTTGCGGATGCGGTCTGTGCCCTCTCCGGTGTGTCGTCGGCCCTGCTTCAGATTCACTGTGATGCAAGAACGGTCGGGGGAACGATCCCGCTCCCGGACCATCTGGCGCTGATCGGCATCGACTGTGGCGCTTTGGATCCCGACGCGTGGACCAAGTTCAAGCGCGTGCGCACGGCAACGTTCATGGGTCGGGCGTTGATCGATCGTATTATCCGGCACGATCGAGCGGATGATCTGAGCTGGAACGGATTCTTGGCCAGGATCGCTGTGACCGATTATGTGGAGCGTTTCCGTGACCGGTTGCCGACCAAGCTGAAGGGAAAGGAATACCTGGAACGTTTCGGGGAGACCGGCGACCCGTTGACCCGTATCGAGCCGAGCTTCACTTACAAGATCCGCTCACGCACCGAACATCATATTTACGAGCATGCACGCGCCTGCCAGTTTGTCCAGTGCCTGTCGCGTGCCATCCGCAGCGGCGACGAACGGGCCCTTTGCGAGGCCGGTGCACTGATGTACGCCTCGCATTGGAGTTATGGGCAGCGATGCGGACTCGGTAGTGTCGAGTCGGACTCGCTGGTCAACTTGGTCCGCAAACACGGCGCTGACGCGGGCGTCTATGGTGCGAAGATCAGTGCTCGTGGATGTGGCGGTGTGGTCACGGTCCTCATGGAGTCAACGGAGCAGGCAGCGGCAGCCATCCACGAGGCCCTTAGGCAATACGAGGCAAAGACCAATCGCAGACCCACACTCATTCACGGCTCGTCTCAGGGCACCCTCGTCAGCGGGGTCCAGCGCCTATAACCTGGTTCCAGGCCCGACCCCGTGGACACTTCGACCTTTGCTCCGTCATGCCTGGCCGATCCGCGATGCCTGAGCCGCGGGCTTTCGGTCCGCGCGCGGTGTTGTACACATCTTGATGGATGATTGCCCTCGTGTGTAGCATGGGTCCGTCGTCGGCAGGCTGCCTGCCGTGCTTCGGCCACGCCATCCGTAGGTCTGTCCGTCTGCGGCGGGTTGAGCTGCTACTAAGATGCCCCGGGGATGGAGATTCTAACGACGCTAATTGTCTGCGAATCGATCGCGTCGTACGGCACGTGGTTGGAGGGCGGGCCAAGGGTACGCGTTCGATCAACCGACCGCCGACCCGCATCTGCCAGGCAGGTGGGCCACCCCTTCGGCGGAGACTCTGACAACAAGAACCGAGCCGCGACGGTAAGACTATGTCGAAGCTGCGGCACTCTTTCTGCCGGCTGCGGCGGCTGACAAGGTCGTCGCGGGGCTGAGGTCCTGCTCATGCCGCGCCGATTCGTTGGCGGATGTCTTGGACAATGCGGACGGTGGTCGAACGGAGGTCGGCCTTGCGGTGGATCAGCTCGTCCCGCGTTGGGTGACCGCCGAAAAGCTGCACGTGGAATCGCAGGGCGTTTGACGTACCGGATGGGCGGATGGTCAGGTGTGACTGCCCGTCGGCATCGAAGTAGAACCGAAAGCCCTCGTCAGGGAAGCCGGGCCAGTTCACGGTGTCATACTTGCCCGTTCGATAGGCCACGGCGCTGACGACGTTGCAGCCGCCAAGCTCGATCGGTTCGTTCGCGGAGGTTTTCAACAGATCCTCGGCCTTGTCCAAAATGCCGCGTTTCTTCGTGTACCCGGCGAGTCCTTCAGTGTCCGCTGAATGAACCCCATCTACGCGCCGGCGTTCCGATCTGGCATGCTGT
>CAYOQG010000158.1:0-13181 GCA_964405925.1 uncultured Phycisphaeraceae bacterium
ATGCTTGGGCATCGTGATGTGATGGTGTCAACACAGAGTCATCCGCCCGAGCACAGGACCTCAAACGTCTACCTCTTCATCTTCGATGAATGGTCATACGAGAGAACGTTCGAACGATCCGACCTCGACATTGAGTTCCCCCATCTGGCCCGACTAACACGGACGGCGACTCTTTACCAGAACGCGCATTCACCCCACCGGTCCACAAGCCAATCGCTTCCAGCAATCCTCTTCCAGACCACTAGAACGTATGTATACGCCGGTGGACGAGTTGGATTCGAGGATAGCGAGGGGGATCTCGTTGCCGCGCGGGAACACGAGAGCCTGTTCTCGCGGGCCCACGCGGCAGGATACGGCACGTACCTCGTCGGTTGGTATCATCCCTACCGGCAGATGTTTGGACCTGATCTGGACTATTGCTGGTCGTCACCTTCTTCGGCCCAGACCGTCAGCTCGGATACGCTTCTCGGCCGCACGGCTGGACACTTGCAGATCGGACTTGGGAAATCCATCTTGGCGATCCCGAAGCCGGCAGCTCTGCAATGGAGGGCGGAGCGGTTATTCCAACGGTCGGAATCCGAACATGCGATTGAAACGACGAAGGACATCCACAGCCTAGCACTGACAATCATCCGGCACCAGACTGGTCCGTCTCTTGCCGTCTTCCACTACACGGTGCCACACTGGCCTTTTGTCTATGACCGAGATGGCCCGAACCCAAACGCTTCGAGCAAGCGTCCTCTTTACTTCGGACTCGACCACGACGGTTGCCAAAGTTCCCCCAATCCGGCCGCTTATACTGAACGCTACACCGACAATCTCCGCTACACAGATACGCTGGTCGGTGAGCTGCTCAACGCCATGGTGTCAGCCGGTCGCTTCGCCGAGTCCACGATCATCCTTACGTCCGATCACACCTGGCGTGACGAGCCGGCGCTCGGTGATCGTCCGACGATGGTGGAACTCACGCACGTACCGCTAATTGTCAAGTCTCCGCACCAGAGCGAGCCAAAGGAGATTGTTGAGCCATTCTCTCTCGTGGATCTTCGACGGGTTATACGACCGCTGGAGTCTTCCGCCCATGCGTCGACCCACCGGCACGTTGATGTTCCAGTCGATGGTTCGTAGGCGGTGATCACACCCCGATGCACGCCGTAACTGGTATGGGCACGCTTACCGGGTCCCGCACGGTCGCCATATCGCATCCATTCAGCGATCCGGAGGCTCACCGCGCCCAGGCCTGACCGCTCACTCGCGCCGCTCATCGCCCCGGGGAGTCATTGGCCAGCTGCTGGTCCGGTCCCGTTCCCGTTGACCGCACGATGGGGGTCCTCTAGAATCGTCACATTGGCGGTCTCGCTGGGAGGAACTCCATGGGCGTTAAGCGAAGGAGGAGCTATGGCTGGTCCTGACACGCTCTACTTCACGGACAGCAACTTCGACACAGAGGTGCTGCAGTCGGATAAACCTGTCCTAGTCGACTTCTGGGCAGAATGGTGCGGGCCCTGCAAGGCTATGGGCCCGATCATCGACGGGTTGGCCACCGACTATGCCGGGCGGGCAAAGGTCGGCAAGCTGGATACCGACGCAAACCGGGAGGCCGCGGTCCGCTTCTCGATCAGCGCTATCCCGACTGTCATACTGTTCAATAATGGGGAGATCGTCGAGAGGTTCGTTGGTCTCAGGAGCCAGAAGGACTTCCAAAGCGCCCTGGATAAAGCCCTCCCCCGGGGCTGAAAAGGACGTAGCGGAGGGCTTTCGGTCCACAGTCCGGGTCGAGGAGTGTTTCAGCCGCCGGTCAGCGCACAGGGGTGAAGTCCCGGCGGGGGCAGGTCCGCATCCGAGGAGGCCGACGGCGAAGGTACGGCGATCATCGCCCTCGTCCGGCGGATGCAGGTCGGGAGACTGCGTCGGAGACCCGTGTTGGTCGACTCCGAGATCAACCTTGAGCTTGAGCAGTTTGGAGCGGTTGCCCCTGATGCACGGTCTCACCAGGGCTGTGCAGCGTGTGGTCAAGGCGAGCCCGGAGAAGCGTCTCAGCGACCCGGCGATGAGGGCGAACGACCTCAACTCACCACCGGTGTTCGCTTCGGCTACATGCGGTTCATCGGGGACTTCAGTTACCCACCCGAGATGAAGTTTGCATATGGCGCCAAGCTCGTTATCCAAACGCAACGGGGGATCGAGATCGGAGAGCAGGTCCCCCTTACATGCAGCGGGTGCGATAAGGCGGTCGATCCAGATCAGGTGAAGAGGTGGGTCGAGCAAAGCGGTGAAGACACGTACATCCTGAGCGCCGGGCGCATACTGCGAGAAGCCACGGCGGCCGATCTGGCGGAATACGCCCACATTCAAAGTAGCTGTCGCGAGAAGCGTGACTTCGCTCAGTCCATTGCCAACCGGCATAGTCTCCCCCTCCGGGTGTCGGAATGCGAATGCACGTTTGGTGGAGAGCGAGTCATCTTCTATTTCACAGCGGCGGAGCGCGTCGACTTCAGGGCGATGGTGAAGGACCTTGCGAAGGAGTATCGAACGCGGATTGAGATGCGGCAGATCGGCGCTCGGGATGAGGCTCGCCTGCTCGCCGACTATGAGACGTGCGGGTGCGAGGTTTGCTGCAAAACGTTCCTCAAAACCCTCAAGCCGATCAGCATGCGCATGGCCAAGCTTCAAAAGGCAACGCTGGATCCATCGCAAGTGTCCGGGCGGTGCGGGCGGCTGAAGTGCTGCCTAAAATACGAACACACGGGTTACGAGGAGCTGGACAAGAACCTGCCGCGGAATGGGGTTCGGATTCGGACCGAGCACGGTGAGGGTGTTGTCGCGAGTCGGCAGATCCTGACGCAGCTTGTCCAAATCCGAACGGACGCCGGGGCGCTCCTTACCGTTGCTGTGGAGGACATCAACGAGACAAACGTGCCGACTCCGGAACCCGTGGAGAATGAGACCGTGGAGCGCCAGGGGTCGGCCACGACGCCGGCGCCGACCACACGCTCGCCGAGCAGGCGTGGGCGGTCTGCCGAGGCACCCGTGCAGACACCGCGGCGACCCAAGAGACGATCAGTTGGGAGTGCCAGGCCGCAATCCCCATCGGGGCCGAGCCCACAACCGGGCCAGGCAGGGGGGCCAGGCGGTCCCGCGCCGGAAGCACCGCCGTCGGACCTTGATGGTAACCGAGCCGAGAAGGAAGGTCCCGATGTTCAGGCGTCGCGACGACGTCGGGGGCGACGGGTGCGGCGCCGTCGCCGACCCCGGGGGGCGGACGGCAGCACCGGCAGCTCAACACCCGGTTCCGGCCCTTAACATCTTGGTACGACGATGGCACTCTTATGTCAGAATCGACAATGATCGACGAAGCTGCGAAAACACTCCAGGACCTTGTCAAACGCGTTGGACGCTACCCGGAGGAGGCGTTCCTGTTTGTCCGCGAGGGGTTGAGTTTCGCCGCCGAGGCGATCCATGGACCGGAGACCGAGGCCCATCGAGCTTTATACCATTTCTTAAGCCACCACGAGTTGGATTGGGATGATCTCATCGAGAGATACCATAGCGGGACACTGCCCGAGCCGGTTGCTGAGGCCATCCAAGCGGCGGGCGGTTGCGAGGCTTTGAATCGTCACGTCGGTGGGCGAGAGCTCTGCTGGGCGCTTCGTGATTATGCACTGAAGCGGTGGGGCATCATGGCCCGCGTCGTACTAGAGTCGTGGAATATACGATCGACCCGCGACTTTGGCTGCATCGTTTTCGGCTTCATCGATTTCGACATGATGCGCAAACAGGATGGCGATTGCATCGACGACTTCAACGACGCCTACAGCTTCGCAGAGGTCTTCGAGGAGTCCTACCGGGAGCAACTCCTCCGAGGTGACTCGGACGGCTCGACCGTGTAGACCCGCTCCACCGTTGTACCCGGTACGCTGTAACCTTGGGCCTCACTACAACAGCGGCGTAGACCAGACCTGAAGATTCTCCGTTCGATCGTTTTTGGGCGCAAGTGCTTGGCGGCCGGATGCCGCCCGCGCTGATGCCGTGGGCTTAGCTCGAAGTGGAGGCCGATTCCTTCGAGGATTCCGGTGCGGGAGAGTGGTCCGCGTTGGGCTCGGGCTTCGTCTCAAGCTTCGGGCTCGGTGGAGGTTCCAGCCGGGATCGGACATCGATATCATCCTTGACGTCTTTGATGCCCCTCTTGAATTCCACGATGCTCTTGCCTACGGAGCGGGCGACTTCGGGCAACCGCCGGCCAAAGATCAACAGGGCGACGACCGCGATGATGATCCACTCGAACGTGCCAGGCATCCCAAATGCCAATACTGATAGGTGCATTCTTCTGATCCTTGCCAGTCCCTTGGCCGACGGGGCGGGTAGCGCTCATACCGAACGCAAGCCTTGGTCGATGCAGTGGCACCAGCGCCCGCCGACCGGAGCGGCATAGACATTATACGACCAGTGCCCGGTGAGTGTCAAAGACGGCTCCGGGCTTCTGTTCCTTACCTATCGGCGTTCGCTCAGGCTACATCCACCGTTCCTGGGGCCACTCCGCCCATCATTCTCCGTGGGCGCCTCAAGCCCGTTGGCCTACCCTGAGCGCTTAGTGCGCTTCTTCGGGGCGGGCTTGGGAGTCCCACTTAGCAGGTTAGCGTACGCGATCTTGTCGGCCTCTGACCATCTTGACCTCTCGCTCCCAGGTTCCGGTACAATCGGAATGTCCGGTCCAAAGTGCTCAGCCACCCACGCAGCCTGTTGCCCGCTGCTTTTCGAGAATTCCGCTGGAACGTACTCGTTGCTTGCCGGGTCGTTGGGGCAGAGCCCAAGGCGCTGAAACGCCTCGGCAACCAGCTCGCTGCAGAAGAAGAACGACAGGTCCTCGCAGTTCTCCCCGAATGGTCCGTCATAGGCAGCGCGCATCAGCTCGAAGATGTCGCGCTCGTACTTGATATGCTTCCAATCCTCGCGCAAGCGGGCAAGCGTTTCGATCTGGCGCGGCTCGAGCGGGTTGTTCAGTTGGCGGATGGCCACGTGGCCGCGAGCGTGCTTGATCCGTTCGGAGAGTGGTGTCAGTTGGACGCCGTCATCGACCATTCCGGTTTGATAGTCTTTCACCTTGAGCAGGGCGGTCGACTCCCATAGGAGAACCATGGATTGTCCGCCGAACTCCATCGGGACGACGATTCCGACGTGCGTCCACTCGGAGTCCGTCGCCCATCGGATCGCCGCACTAAACAGCCCCGTCCCGGCGAATAAGACGATATCGCCCATCTTGAGTTTCGGTCGGATTTGCTGATAGGTCATTGGTTTAGCAGGCATGTCGTACTCCTCTACTTGCCAACCTTACTTCGGGTGCGTATTAGTCGCCTCGAACGCGACTTGCCGATAATCGCTGACCCCGGGTCGACTTTGGCCCGGGAGTTGCGCAGGACTTATTCCCTCTAACTGATGGTGGTGGGCCAGTTTAGCGGTGCCGCGGGCAGAGGCAATGTGCCAGGAGCAGGCCTCGATGGCGTACGGCTGGGTAGCTTCGCCCCCCGGGGAATTGGAGCCGGTTTGCCACCGTTTCTTGTCAGCAAGCCGTGAACGTATACAATCGCCGACCCTGAATGTGGCTTATTCGCGTTAAAAGGCCTGCGTTTCGGTTTGCCGAATGGTGATCCAATGCCAACTAGACGCTATCTCGTGACTGCTGCCTTGCCCTACTCGAACGGCCGGCTTCATGTCGGGCACATCGCCGGTGCGTACTTGCCCGCCGACACCTATGTTCGCTATCTTCGCGCCGTGGGGGCGGATGTACGCTTCATCTGTGGGAGCGACGACAACGGTGTTGCCGCCCTAAAAACTGCCCGGGAGCAGAATCGGGACGTCGAGGAGCTGACCGCGCACTTCAACCGGTCACAGGCGGCCGATTTCGCCGGGCTCAACATCGAGTTCGATGTTTACGGTGGTACTCATCAGCCGGGTTTCGTGGAAATCCACGAAAAGTTCAGTCAGGACCTGTTTCTGAAAATCCATGACAAAGGGCTGTTCACCAAGAGAGCGACCAAGCAGCTTTATGATATCCAGGCGGAGCAGTTTCTTCCGGACCGATTTGTTCGTGGCCGGTGCCCGAATTGCGGCAGTGACAAGGCTTTTGGTGATCAGTGCGAGGACTGCGGTCGGTCGGTGGAGCAGGATGCCCTGCTCGACCCGGTCAGCATGATGACCGGGACGACACCGGAGCTGCGCGACACCGTCCATTGGTATTTGCGGCTGGACCAATTGCAGTCTCGGCTCGCCGATTGGCTCCGCAGCAAGAAGGATGGGCAGGCGGATGACGCAGTGTGGAGGCCGATTGTCTTAAACCAAAGCCTCGGACGGATTGAGGCGGAGGGTCTGCCGGAACGGGCCATGACGCGGGATTTGACTTGGGGCGTGCCCGTGCCTTTGGACGATCCGGATGCCAAAGGTAAGTCGCTTTATGTCTGGTTTGATGCCCCGATTGGATACATATCCTTCACCGCAGCGCTTTGCGAGAAGCTGGGCGAGGAACTCGACGGATACGCTCGTTGGTGGAAAGACCCCGATTGCCGGATCATCCACTTCATCGGCGAGGACAACATCGTGTTCCACGCCATCACCTGGCCGGCCATGCTGCTGGCCGCGCACGATAGTGACAGTGTTCAGGGCGAGAAGGGTGAGTATCAGCTCCCCCACAATGTGGTGTCCAACTCTTTTTTGAACATCAGGTTCCCCGGCAAGGATGAGGAGAAGATCAGCAAGAGCCGTGGCACCGCTGTGTGGATCGAGGATTATCTAAAGAGGTTCGATCCGGATCCGCTCCGGTACTATCTGACGGCCGTTGCTCCGGAAAATGCTCGGACGACGTTCGATATTGATGACTTCATCGCCCGGAATAATGGCGAGCTGCTCAATGCCTTCGGAAACTTTTTCAACCGCACGATGACCTTCGCCCACAAATACCACGATGGGAAGGTGCCGCCCGCCAGCCAGCGCGAAGACGTCGACACGAAACAGTTGGAGCGATGTGCTCAGGCGGCTGACCGGATCGCAGAGGAGCTTGAGCAATTCCACTTCAAGGCGGCGCTTTCGGAAGTCATGTCGTTGGCACGGTCGGGAAACGGTTATTTTGATGCCACGAAACCGTTCATGACGCGCAAGACGGATATGGACGCTTGCGGTCGAGCGATCAACGTCTGTCTTAACACGGCCCGGGCCCTGACGACGCTCGCGGCGCCGTTTTTGCCCGCCACGGCGCAGAAGTGTGCGGCCATGCTCAACCTCGACGAAAACTGGGAGACATGGCAGTCGGCCACCGATGAGCTTCCTTCGAACCACGCGCTCGGCCAACCGGAGATCCTCATCAAGAAACTCGACCCGAAGGAATTGTTCGAGGACTAAAGGGTGTCGTTAGCGACCTCTCAGACAGGAAGCGAAAAGGGCGTCCTTTCCGCCCGGAAACCCCACCGTGTTCACCGTTAACAAGAACCCGACAGTCGACGATCTTCGCAAGTTCGGCTTTGCCATGGTTACCGGGTTTCTCTTTATCGGCGTGATGGTCTACTTGGCCTCATGGCTGAAGACGGGGGACGTTTCAACGCTAGGGTGGAAGGGAAGCGGATTTCAATGGACGGCAATAGGCCTCGCCCTGCTTGGGCTCGCCATGTACGGACTGTGCCGGCTGTCTTCCATGGCTGCGAGGCCGGTCTATATCGCGTGGATGACCGTCGCCGTGGGCGTGGGAACGGTTGTATCGACGATCCTGCTGACACTGCTGTTCGTGTTTCTGCTTCCGGTGTTCTCCATCATCGTCCGCCTCGGTGATCCGCTGCGGAAAAAGCGTAAACCGCATGGGACCTATTGGGAGAACTACAAACCGCACGAGCCGACGATCGAGCGCATGAAGAGGCCGTTCTAGGTGCGCACCAACCGCCATCCCTCATGCGGGGTCTTTTCGGTGTCTTCGCGTCGGTTGGTGCGGGAAAGCGTTACGGTCGATAACTAGACCGAGGTCTAGAAACGCGGGAGCCGGACCTCGCTATCGCGCCGCATATCGGGGCGCCAATCCCGCGGGCCTGCGTGGCGGGTAGGTTGCGATCTACGTATGTTCATGCGACGAGGGTAGCTGATCTCAGCAGCGGGGCTTCGCGTAGAGTCTGGAGGTGGAGGGCATCCAAGAGAGGCGTTGCGGCGTTGAAGATCGGCGGTCTGCTTGGTCCTTCCGCGGGAGTGCCGGATTTCGACCGCGAGGAGATGAGAAACGATGAGAATGTCTGTTGTGGGCACCGGTTACGTAGGTCTGGTCGCTGGTGCGTGTTTTTCCGAGAGTGGAAACCACGTGATCTGCGTGGACATCGACGAGGGCAAGATTCGGCGCCTCAAGGACGGGGAGATCCCGATCTACGAACCGGGTCTGGCGGAGATTGTGCGTCGAAACGCGAAGGCAGGACGGTTGAGCTTTAGCACCGATCTCCCGGCGGCGGTGAAGGACTCTCGAATCATCTTCATTGCGGTGGGGACCCCACCCGCAGCGGACGGATCGGCTGACCTCTCCTCGATCCTCAGCGTGGCGGAGACGATCGGGCGATCGATGGACGATTACCGCATCGTGGTGATGAAGAGCACCGTGCCCGTGGGGACGCATGCGAAGGTTTCCGAAGCCATCGCGGCTCTGACGGACCACCCCTTTGACTACGTCAGCAACCCGGAGTTCATGAAAGAGGGGGCAGCCATCGACGACTTCACAAGACCCGACCGTGTGGTGATCGGAGCGACGAACCACGCGGTGCTCGAGATCATGAAGGAGCTTTACGGTCCATTCATGCGCCGCAGCGAGCGCATCATGACGATGGACCCCGCCAGTGCGGAGATGACCAAGTACGCGGCCAATGCGCTGCTTGCCACCAAGATCTCTTTCATGAACGAGATCGCCGGCCTCTGTGAGCAACTCGGGGCCGACGTCGAGAGAGTGCGACAGGGCGTCGGATCGGATTCGCGAATCGGGAATGCCTTCTTGTTCCCCGGCGTTGGATTCGGCGGATCGTGCTTTCCCAAGGACGTTAGCGCGTTAATCTCCATGGGCGAGCAAACCGGCCATCCGATGCGCATTGTTGAAGCGGTTCAGGCTGTCAATCAGCGGCAGCGTCAGGTGTTCGCCAACCGCGTGATTGAGTACTTTGGCGATCGGTGCCGTCAAACGACGTTGGCCGTTTGGGGTCTAGCTTTCAAAGCCCAGACTGATGATGTACGAGAATCACCGGCTGTCGGTGGTGTCAAAATGTTCCTTAAACGTGGTATGCGCATCCGAGCCCATGACCCAGAGGCCATGAATGAGGCAAGGGCGGAGTTGGGTGACGCGGTCGAGATGTTTGAGGATGGCTACGAAGCTTTGGACGGGGCTGACGCGTTGGTCCTGTTCACCGATTGGCCGAAGTTCCGCACACCTGACTTCGACACGATCGCGGAGAGGTTACCCTCCAAGCTGGTCTTTGACGGTCGCAACATGTACGATCCGAGGCTGCTGGCGAAGCGAGGGTTCCGCTATTTCTGCGTGGGTCGGCCCTCGTATCCGCCGGCTTGATCCAGCAGTCTGTGAGTTTGTGTTGTCAACGATGATGGTCACTGGTGGTGCGGGGTTCATCGGGTCACACCTTTGCGAGGCCCTTCTGCAAGCCGGACATCGGGTCGTCGCCCTGGACAACTTCGACGATTTCTATGATCCGCAGATCAAGCGAAACAACCTGGCGGTAGTCCGGGAGCATGATCGCTTCAGTCTCGTCGAGGGTGACATTCGTGATGAAGATGCAGTGGACGGTGCTTTAAGGGGTGGTGTCGATACGGTGGTTCACCTGGCGGCGCGTGCGGGCGTGCGTCCGTCGATTGAGCAACCGCTGGTCTATCAGGACGTGAACGTGCGCGGGACGGCCGTCTTGCTGGAGGCTTGTCGTCAACACGGGATCAAGCGGCTCATCTTTGGGAGCAGCTCCAGCGTATACGGTAACAACACCAAGATTCCGTTCTCCGAGTCGGACAACGTCGATCACCCGATCTCGCCGTACGCTGCGACGAAACGGGCGGGCGAGTTGCTGTGCCACACGTACCATCATCTGTACGACATGAAGATTACGTGCCTGCGGTTTTTTACCGTGTATGGGCCGCGTCAGCGGCCTGACCTGGCGATCCACAAGTTCGCCGGACTGATCACAGCCGGCAAGCCGATCCCGGTTTTCGGCGACGGCAGCATGATGCGCGATTTCACCTACATCGACGACATCGTGACGGGTATTACGCGGGCGATCGAGTGGTGCGATGGTTTCCACATCTACAACCTCGGTGCGTCAATGCCGGTGTCGGTGGGCGAGCTGGTCGAGTTCTTGGAGGAAGCTCTGGGCCGAGAGGCGATCATCGAACGCCAACCGCATCAGCCCGGCGACGTAGATCGGACCTATGCCGACGTGACGCTCGCAGCTCTCGAGTTGGGGTATAGACCGACAACCGACTTTCGCGAGGGTCTGGCGGCGTTCGTCAAGTGGTTTCGTAGCGAGAGGAGTGAACGATAGCACAGACATTGTGCTTGCCTGCCGTTGCAGGCAAGTTGTGGAGTGATAGCATTCGAGCTTGATCAACGTGGCCAAGTTGTCGAGGATTGAGCCCACGCGAGCAGTAACATGAAAGCCTTGATCACTGGCGGAGCCGGCTTCATTGGATCTCATCTGGCGGAACGATTGCTGGGGACCGACCACGAAGTCATCGCCGTCGACAACCTGAGCACGGGAAGTCTTTCCAACCTTGATGCGATCGTCGACAACCCGCGTTTTCGGTTCGTCTATGACGACGTTCGAAACGCCGAGACGATGCACCTGCTGATCGAGCGGTGCGACGTGGTCTTCCATCTGGCGGCAGCGGTCGGCGTCCAGCTCATCGTGGATAAGCCCGTGCACACGATCGAGACCAACATCCACGGTACGGAGGTCGTGCTCAACGTCGCCAACAAATTCCGCAAGAGGATCTTGCTGGCTTCAACGAGCGAGGTCTATGGGAAGAGCGAGAAGGTCCCCTTCCGCGAAGATGACGACACGGTGCTCGGGTCGACCCGGTTCTCACGGTGGTCTTACGCCTGCTCCAAGGCCATCGATGAGTTTTTGGGGCTTGCCTATCATCAGCAGTACGGGTTGCCGGTCGTGGTGGCGCGTTTTTTCAACACGGTCGGCCCGCGTCAGACCGGGCAATACGGGATGGTCGTGCCGCGGTTCGTCGAGAGGGCAGTTAAGAGCGAACCGCTGTTGATCTATGGGTCGGGGCGTCAGAGCCGATGCTTCGCGCATGTTAGTGACGTTGTCGACTGCACCATCAAGCTGATGGACACACCCGCGGCGGCGGGCCGCGTCTACAATATCGGAACAACGGAAGAGACCACCATCGAAGGCCTCGCCGATAAGATCATCAAGATGACGGGCAGCCGTAGCAGAAAAGAACACGTTTCGTACGAACAGGCCTACGGTCGACCATTCGATGACATGATGCGGCGGGTGCCATGCCTCGATCGCATCCGCGAGACCGTCGGGTTTGAGCCGAAAGTGAGCCTCGCGGAGACGCTCGAGTCCGTTATCGCCGAGAAACGCCTGGCGCTTGGCCTTGGGTAGCGGTTAGCCGATCAGACCGGAAGACTGCCTGAGCGGTACCTGTGCCGCAACCGATAGGAGTCGAGGACACAGTTTTGTCAGACATGCTCAGAGTCGTCTGCGTCTGCGGGGCCAGGCCGAATTTCATGAAAATCGCCCCCGTCCACGATGCCCTGGCCCGCACCGGGTCCGTCGAGACACTACTGGTGCACACCGGGCAACACTATGACGAGCGGATGAGTCGGCTCTTCTTCGACGAGCTTGGGATTCCCGAGCCAGATGTGAATCTGGAGGTAGGAAGCGCATCGCACGCCGTGCAGACCGGTGAAGTGATGAAGCGCTTCGAGCCGGTGTGTCTGGAGCACCTGCCGGACTGGGTCATCGTCGTGGGGGATGTCAACAGCACGATCGCGTGCGCCCTGGTGGCCGTCAAACTCGGGATCAGGGTGGCCCATGTCGAGGCGGGGTTGCGGAGCTTCGATCGGACCATGCCGGAGGAGATCAACCGGCTCCTGACCGATGCGATTAGCGATCTGCTATTTGTGACCGAGCCGAGCGGTATCGAGAATCTCAAACGCGAAGGGATCGCCGACGAGAAGGTGCATCTCGTCGGGAATGTGATGATTGACACGCTACTGCGGAACGCTGCGCGGGCGAAGAACTCCCAAATCCTGAAGACCCTCGATCTGCAGCCAAGGGGTTATGCAGTGGTGACGCTGCACCGACCGAGCAACGTGGACGATCGCGAGGTATTCTCATCGATTCTCGCCGCCCTGGAGACAATCGGCCGGGACATGCCTGTCATCTTTCCGGTGCACCCGCGGACCAGAAGCAACCTGGCAAATCTGGGGTTGCAAGAGCGCGTTGACTCACTTGATAGCTTGCGGCTCGTTGAACCGCTGGGATACATCGACTTCCTGAAGACCACCACGGACGCAGCTCTCGTGCTCACTGACTCCGGTGGCATTCAGGAGGAAACCACGATACTGGGTGTCCCTTGCCTGACACTTCGAGAGAATACGGAACGACCGGTGACCGTGACACAGGGCACGAATCGGCTTGCTGGCACCTCCACCGACGCGATCATCAGCGCCTACCGCGAGGTGCGCGCATCCCCGCCAACAGCGCGGGTGCCCGATCTTTGGGATGGACGCGCGGCTGAGCGGATTGTCGCAATCCTCACGGATAATTCATACCGGCAACCCACGTAGCCTGCATTCACGAACGCTTTTCCTCGACGTGGTGAGCTCCCGGAACGCCCAGGAGCTCGTCATCGATGACTTGTTGGCCGCAGCGCGGCGAAAAGCTATCCCGACCGTGACTGATACGCGGTCTAGGAACAGAATGCCGATATACGCCTCCCCGACCCGCGGGCTTCAGCCCGCGCGGTCTCTCGCAGTCCGATGCCGCATCCCTCCCCGTGGAACCGGAATACGAATGCGAGAATCGCTCTAGCAGGATCGACTCTATTGATGGTGGTAGCTGAACCATCGTATGTCACTATCGGTCACCTCGTGGCCGCAGCCGTAGCGCGGATCCCACCCGCCGCGAGCGGGATGCGAGCTTCTCAGA
>CAYOQG010000159.1:0-13180 GCA_964405925.1 uncultured Phycisphaeraceae bacterium
ACATGGGGGTGCAGACCAAGGTCACCCTTCGGAGGAAACCCCCTGACGTACAGGCGAACGGCGGCCGCGGCGACAGCGCTGTGACCGGTCGCGAATAGTGCGTGCCTCGCACCGGCCAAACCGTTTCCTGGGCGTAACGAAGTCTGGGCGCTACCTCCCTTTTCCAGCTGCTGGCACAGCTCGGTCGCCCCCACAGCGGCGATCTTTGTTCCACTGGCGTATCGTCCACTCTTTTCTCGGCTGCCGGGAGGAAACCAGCCCGGCCGGGCATCCAATGCACACGATGGGGCGGGGAACCCGCCGTCAAGTAAGGCAGTTGATGAACACGGCATCCCTGACAGCGCTGGGCCGGCATGGGGGTGGCCTCGTTTGAATCCTTAGGAGTACAGGACGTGAATGCAAGATGGATTTCAGTGAGTTCGCTGTTTGTTGTGGTTGTGTTTGCGGGTGCAGGCTGCATGTCGATGTTCGGGATACCCGGTACTGGAGCGTCAGATGACACCTCGGACACGGTGTCAGACGTGGCCGCAAAGGCGGTCAGCGTAGCTTCTGAAGTGGGCAATGCTACCGGATTCGGCGGGACGCTGATGGACGGCTACTCTGACCACATGCCCCTGCACCTCGGTTTCGACGGTGAAGGTGATCTGGCTCCGGCGAGCGAGGGCCTGACGGTGCGCCTGCATAATCAGTCCGATGAGCATTGCGAGTTCCACCTTTCGTACTTCGCCAACCACATGGGCATCGAGGATCAGCTTCTAAACGTCGACGTCGAGGCCGGCGAGACGATGACAGTGGATCTGCCGTGCTCCGAGATCGTCGGGGTCGGTCCACCGGAAGCGCCCGGCGACGCGGGGTGTCACCTAGCTACCGGCAGGGCTGTGCCCAACACGACGGCGGTTGTCCCTCCCGAAAACTCCATCCGGGCCTCTGGTAGGCTAAGACCTGATAATTATAGGACCTGAGAATCACGCCGTTCGTGTTGACAAGACGACTCCTCTCGGCCATATTGCAGCGATGGTACATAATGGACGATAAGCGGGGGTCATGTTTCTACCGCGAACCCTGACATCCTGTTGGCTTGATGTCTCGCAGCAGTTCCCGGTACTGCTTCTGACCGGGCCGCGGCAAGTGGGGAAGACCACGCTCCTCCAGCACACCTGCGAGCGTGGCCGAAGGTACGCGTCGCTTGACGATCCCGCTCTGCGAATCTTGGCCAGCGAGGACCCGGCGTTGTTCCTGCAAAGGTTCGGACCGCCGGTTTTGGTCGATGAAATCCAGTACGCCCCCCAACTCCTCCCACTCATCAAGATGGCAGTGGATGCGAAGCGCGAACCTGGGATGTTCTGGCTCACGGGGTCACAGCAGTTTCAGATGATGAAGGGCGTCTCGGAGACACTGGTTGGTCGAGTTGCGATCATGCATCTTCTTGGCTTCTCTGGAAGGGAGCGGCACAAGCTTGAGCTGGGCATGCGGCCTTTCTTGCCGACTGCGGAACGGATTGGTGAGCGCGAACCCTCCTCCAGAAGAACGACCTTGAAATGCGTGTATAAGGAAATCTGGACCGGGTCTTTTCCGGCTCTTGTTGCGGGCCCCGTGAAGGATCGAGATCTGTTCTACAGCTCCTATCTGCAAACCTACCTCCAGCGGGACATCCGGGATCTGGCCCAAGTCGGTAGCGAGGCGACGTTCTTGCGATTCCTCAAGGCATGTGCGGCCAGGACGGCACAGATGCTGAATCTCTCCGACTTAGCCAGGGACGCGGATGTGAGCGTCAACACGGCCAAGAACTGGCTGTCGCTCCTCCAGGCGAGCTTCCAGGTACACCTGCTACAGCCATACCATAGCAACGTGACCAAACGTCTCGTTAAGAGGCCTAAACTGTACTTTCTGGACACGGGGCTGTGTGCGTATCTGACCGAATGGTCATCGCCTGAGACGCTGGAAGCGGGCGCCATGTCCGGCCCTATATTCGAAACGCACGCGTACGTAGAGGTTCTCAAGAGCTGGTGGCATTGCGGCAAGTTTCCTCAGGTTTACTACTACCGGAACAAGGACGGAAAGGAGATCGATCTGCTATTCGTGGCTGACGAGACCTTGTACCCCGTCGAAATCAAGAAATCGGCGGCAGCGAGCTACGAATGGAGCAAAATGTTCGGCGCGCTGGGCTCACTCAAGGAGCGAGTTGGCGAACAAGCCGTTGTCTGCCTATGCGAACAACCGCTGCCGCTCAGCGACAAAGTCAGTGCGGTGCCAGTAGGTGTACTATGAAAGGCCGGAACCCCAAGTCGCAGCGTCTGGTCTTCTGATCGCAGGTAAATGGGCCCGGAAGTGCCACGAATCCCCGATGCGCCGGACGGGGGACGGACTGGTTGATTAAGAGTGATTCCCAAGATGAGGTGCGATCTAACCCGAGTTGAACACCTGCGATGCGTAATCGGGCTATACGATAGCGCCGAGGCCGGTCGGAGGCTAAAGTCGTGACTACATTTGCGCAACCTCGTCGATGCGGCGGAGCCGGACTGGGAGGGTCAGACCGAGGCGATTGAGCAGTGCCTTTTGGGCCTCGTCCGGCTTCGTGACGCAATGCAAGTGAACGATCTTCTTGGTCGTCGCCCCAGCGAGCGAGCAATACCACATCGCCGCTCTTGATCTTGGCGAACTCCTCGAGCACTGTCCGAGGAGCATCCCCCAGCCCCGCTCCACGCATCCACTGGGCTAGAGCTTTCCATAGAACGTAAGCCAGGAAGCAAACGAATATGTGCGCCAGCACCCGGTCTTCTTTCTGATGTCAGATCGGACGGATCTCCAGCTTGTCCTTGCTGATTCGAAACGCCCACTCCGCCTCGGTGAGTTGAATGTACTGGTTCCACAACGCGGCTGGATCAGCATCGATCAAGTTGGTCCGCAGTAGATAACATCCTTCCGACAAGGCCGTCCAATCGCTCCAACGCCGGTTGCGAGTCCAGGTGATCGACAAGCGAGCCTTGCCCGTCGCCTTGGGGATCGCGGCGATACGTACTTTGAAGGCGCTGGCCGCACGCCAGTAACGCTCCTTCAAACGGCCTAAACGCTGATGGGCCACTGCTGAGTCCTTCAGACGCCCACTTTCCGCGACGGCCTGCAGCATGGTCGGTCCTGTTTCCATACGCTCCAGGAAGCGGTCACGCATGGCCTTTTCTTTCTTCTGACGATCCGCACTGCGGGCATTATCTGGTTTCATTGGAGTCATCACCATAGTTTCTTTACAGCCACTTTGGAGCGCTACACAGCTCCGTGTCAACGCCGGTAAGTTTTGGCTCGGCTATAATATTGTGGATCAGTGGAACGGTACTCTTCCGGGGATTGGTAATACGGATACGGACCCACTTTTTGTGAGCTCGGCGGGAGCCGATGGAGTCGAAGGCACGCACGATGACGATTTACGACTACAGTGGAACTCACCAGCAGCAGACAGCGGTAATCCCGCGTACGTTTCGGACGGTGCAGACCGGGACCTGGACGGGCATGTACGGATCCTCTGCGGCCGAATCGACATGGGCGCCTACGAACTCGGGGTCGGCGACTTCGATTGCAATCAGACCGTCAACCCATTCGACTTTGCCGACTGGGCCACGTGCATGAACGGGCCATCTGGGGGCTCGTACCCCGAGGGCTGTGAAGCCTTCAATTTTGACTACGACGGTATCATCGATCTAGGGGATTACGCACGGTTCCTGCTCGTGTTCGACAGGTCGTGATGGAACGCTCATGGCAAGGAATGTATTGTTTACACACACGTCATCCGGCTTGTGCCCGTAGCGTTCGTGTTGGCGTCGCTCGCTGCGTCGGCCAGTTCACAGACCGCCTCACTCACCGGAGGTCGGAGGCACGTCGGACTCTAGAGGAAGCAACGCCCGGTACTGGGCGGCTTTGTCTGGTTTGCCCCAGGTTTCGTAAAGACGGATTACTCGGTGCAGGGCGTTGATGGTGCGCTTGTCATCTCGCCCCCGTGTCTCAGAGAGGACGCGGTATCCTTCTGTGACCAAGTTCTGCCTTGTCAAGGTCGCCCCGTCTCATGGTGCATTCCCCGAGGATGCTCCGGGTGTCTGCAATTTGCCAGGCCCCCTCGGGGAGAGCGCGCTCCCGGATCGCCAAAGCTTCCAGCAATAACGGTTCCGCATCGTCGTGTCGCTGCTGAGCTATAAGCACTTCAGCACAGAGTGTGAGGGCGCCTGAGAGGAATAAATCCGGAGCAACTTGCATGGCACGCTGAATCTCAATCGCGCTGCGACAGAGTTGTTCGGCTTCCGTGCGTCTCTCGGTTTCATGGAGCAAGGCCGCCAGATTGAGCATCGTGTCCGCGACGTGCGGGTCGTCATTCCCATAAACATGTCGATGGAGTGAAAGGGCCTCGCGATAGTTGTCTTCCGCCTTGGAAAGCTTGCCCTGCGCCGAATACACAGCGGACAGATTGTTCAAACACGTGAGCCGGCTCGGACTCTCCCGACCGAGTACGGCCTCCGCAGCGGAAAGACACTCCTTGAACAAACGCTCCGCCGTCTCATAGTCACCTTGCTGGAACCGGGTCTTGCCCAGGCTTGTCAGGGTGTCGATGACCAATGGGTGATTCTCACCGAATAGATCCCTTAGAATCTCGAGTGCCCGACTCATGACCCTCGCTGCCTCCTCCAGCTCCCCCGCAGCGCGCAGGGCTCTACCGATATGACTGTAGCTCTTCGCTACAGTCTGGTGGCGGTCACCGAAGAGCGTTCTGCGCATCTCCAATGCCTCCTGGTGGAGCTCTTTGGCTTCGCTGTACTTTTGATTGGCCTGTGCAAGGATTCCCAGGCCCTCGAGACTGGTGGCGATGTTTGCATGATAGGCGCCAAACGCTTTTCGACGTATCTCCAACGCCTCCCGTATATTCTCCTCTGCTGCTTCGTAGTCTCCTTTGGCATAGAAGAGTCCACCGAGATTGTGCAGGGTCGTCGCCACGAGGGGGTGGTCGGGTCCCAGGGTCTTCAACCGGATCGCGAGTGCCCGACGATACATCTGCTCGGCTTCATCAAACTCGCCTTTGTTTTTCAGCAAGACGGCCAAGTTGTTAAGGGTCATCGCCACCAGAACGTGGTTCTCACCGTAATGCCGTTCTCTGAGTTCCAGCGCCTCGCGGTAGAACCGCTCTGCGGGAGCGTATTGACCCTGCTGTGACAGAACGTACCCGAGATTCTGCAACGTCACCGCAAGATCAATGTGGTCGTTCCCGAGTGCCTTGCGTCGCACCCGGAGCACTTTCCGCTGTAGCTGTTCCGCGGCCCGGTGGTCGCCCATGGTCTGCTTGACGACGGCGAGGTTGTTGAGTGTACCCATGGAATCGGGGTGGTCGGGACCACGAGCGCGCTCCAAGAGTTCTAGGGCCTGCTCAAATAGTACGCCTGCCGCGGCGTACTCTCCACGTTCGTACTTCAACGTCCCGAGATTGTCGAGCGATTCCACCCTTTCGATGTCGTCACAGGTCGGTAGGGAATCGCGCAACTCAAAGGCAGATTGGAGGTGGAACTCTGCTTGCTCGTATGCGCCGAGCCCCAGATAGGTTAAGCCGATTGCATTGCTCAGCGCCGCGCGTACCCGTGGTTCGTCTGCCAGTTCGGTGTCGATCTGCTTGGCAGCTTCGTCGAGAATCTCGCGAACGGTGACGTCTTTACCTTTCTTCTCCGGGTCGGCGGAGGCGAGCATGTTCTGGAGGAACTCGCTGATGCGCTCGGCTTTACGGGCTTCGATCGTGGCCTTGTGGGCTTCCTCTACGGCTCGTTGGCGGGCCGCTTGAGCGCGGATCATGCCGACCGACGTTCCGATGGTACCGCCAATGAGTGACAGGATTGCGACAACAACGGCTACCGATGCGACCTTGTTGCGGCGAATGAACTTGCCAACTCGATAAGTGAGCGTATCTCTTCGGGCCAGGACGGGCAACCCAGCCAGGTAGCGGCGGATGTCCTCTGAGAGCTGCTCCACGGTCGAGTATCGCCGCCCGGGATCCTTGTGCATGGCCGTCATCACGATCGTGTCCAGATCGCCGCGCAATCGCCGACGGAGCCGCTCCGGCGGTTCACCGCGCATCTTGCTGACGAGTTCGGGTGTGATCGTGCTCGTGGTGCCGTCGGGGAGGTCGATCTCCTCGATGCTCGTGATCGCTTCGCTGGGTGTGTCCGGCTCGCCTTCACAGATGATCCGCGTGGCTTCGTGGTGTTGATCGCGCGGAATGTGGTACGGGCGATGGCCAGCCAGCAGTTCGTATAGGATGACCCCAAGCGAGTACACGTCACTGGCTGTCGTGATCGCGGCACCGCGGGTTTGCTCTGGACTGGCGTACTGTGGTGTCAAGACGCGGAACATCGTGACCGTCGGGTCCGTCGCGACGGCAGCATGCATATCGAGCCACTTGGAGATGCCAAAGTCCAGAAGTTTGGGTTGGCCATCGGGGCCGACGAGGATATTCCTTGGTTTCAGGTCGCGATGGACGACGAGATTCTGATGGGCGTAGTGGACCGCCCCGCAGACTTGTCGAAACAGTTGCAGTCGTGCGGCGATCGACAAGGCCCGCTCGTCACAATACCGGTCGATCGGTTTCCCCTCGACAAACTCCATGACGAGGTAGGGAAGTCCTTCCTCGGTAGTGCCGCCATCGAGCATCCGGGCGATGTTCGGATGGTCAAAACCGGAGAGGGCTTGCCGCTCCTGGCGAAATCGGCGCAACGCCTCCGCCGAGACGGCGTCGGGCCTGATCAGCTTGATGGCGACTTGCTTCTCGTATTCATCGTCAACACGGACTGCTCGATAGACCGTCCCCATCCCTCCAGTTGCAATCAGCTCCACAAGGCGGTAGGGGCCGATCCGTTGCCCGAGAGGCAACTGTGTCCCGCGTCCCGAAAGCAACGAGTGAGCCACCCCTTGGACTGGCGGTTCCATGAAACCGCAAGGCGTGTCTCCGGCCGCCAAAAGCGATTCGACGGCAGAATGCAGTTCCGCGTCACCCGCACAAGCCTGATCGAGGTACGACTCACGCTCGGACGGTTCCCGGTCCAGGGCCGCGTCCAGGATCTGCTTGATCTGAGGCCAACGATCATCGGTCATCGCGACTTGTACCTCCAAGTTCGTGATAAAGCCACCGTTTGGCAATACGCCAGTGCCGCCGGACTGACCGCGGCGACATATTCAGCAAATGGCCCGTCTCGCTCTCAGTCAAACCGCCGAAGAAACGCAGTTCGACCACGCGCGTAAGGTCGGGATCTCTGGCTGTCAGGCGCTCCAGCGCTTCGTCAAGGGCAATAATGTCCAGGGCGTTTTGGTCGTACCAGGCAACGACCTGATCAAGGGACACACGATTCGCCCCTCCGCCACGCTTGTGAGCCCGCCGGTATCTGGCGTGATCGACCACCACGGACCTCATGGCTTTCGCAGCCGTGTGGTAGAGTTGCCTCCGATCGGCGGCCTTTCCGCGTGCGGTCTGGGTCAACCTGAGGTAGGCCTCATGTACCAGCGCCGTTGGCTGCATGGTGTCGTCGGGTCGCTGCCCGCTCAGGTAGCGATGGGCAAACTCGCGAAGCTCTTCGTACAGACCCGTCCATCGGTCGTCACCGGCCCCCGACATGGGTTTGCCGGGCCTCGGCCGGTCAGTTTGAGGGTCTGGCTGGCTCATAACGCGCCATCGAGAAATGCAGCCGAAAAACTGTCCTACTGCAGGGCCAGATTTCGTAGCTCCTTTCAGGGAAGCGTGTCCAACGATTACGCTTTCAGTCCAACAGGCTTGATCGATTAATCCAATATGCCAGCACCGGACATCGGCGAGAACGTCCGTGCTGGGCTGTTCGTTGTCGAGATGTTGGCTGGGCGGTCAGTCTGCGCCTGCGACGATCTAACATAGTTAGCTGGTGCGACGCAGAGACCACAATATGCTGAGGTTCTGTCGCTTGCCGCAGTTAGATACCGTCGGTGTAGCCTCATTGTCTCCCGCTTACGCAGGAAGGCATTATGGTGAGTCTTCAACAGCGCAAGAATCATGGGACCAACACCCAAGACGGAATGCGGCGAAAATCGGAGGCCAAGTGAGTCGTTTTCGCTCGAATCCAGGGGCTTCATTCGGCAAACCAACGAACAGGGCGCCGGAGAATCGCGGACTTCGGCCGAAACGGAGAGTCGCGGCAGAACCCGTCCTGCTGCAAAGCAGAATCTCGTATTTCCTGTTGCCGAGGCGTTTTCGTTCGGGGTGTGCGCAAAGCGACCATGCCAAGGTAACGTTCCATTGCGAACGCCAAGAAACCGACACGATCTCGCAACGACTGCGGGTGGATGATCCGTCGCTGACCCGGCGGCTAGTACTGGAGATGTGCACTCTCCTTGGCACGTCCCAGGGTTCGCAACTGCGTCGCGTTGAGCCTTAGAATACTCCGGAGGTGTAATCACTATGTTCCGTATCAAGCTCATGTGCATCGTGGGTCTGCTTATCGGTAGCAGCTCGGGCCAAGTCTTTGCGGCGGATCCGACCGCCGAAGTATTTCAACTCACAAGTGGAAACGACATGGACGTTCTTCCAGCCGTCAGCGGCACCACGTATGTGTGGCAGCGTGGCACACATTCCAGCAACGCACGAATCATGATGTGGAATGAGGGGGATCCGGCGCCAGTGCAGATATCGGACACCACAAGGGCTTTTGCTCCTCACATCGATCAGGGTCGTGTGGTCTATCAGAACAAAACCGGCACCTACACGGACTTCGAGATCAATCTCTGGGAGAACGGTGTCATCACAGTGATGACGGACAACACGGATGATGACCTGGACCCTGACATCGGGGGCTTTGGCATGGTATGGCGGGTTCAAACGTGGTACCTCATGTATGACAACGGCGAGGAACGAATTCAGATCACCGCAGGTGAAGGCACCGTCGACGAGCAAGCGAGAGTGATGGACGACTGGGTGGTCTGGCGAGCTGGCGCCGAACTCTACCTTTGGGATAACGGTGTCACCACTCAACTCACCGACAACACTTACAACGACACCGGACCCGAGACCGACGGTCAAACGATCGTGTGGCATCAGCGAAACGGACCGAATGGAGAAAACAGCGATATCATGCGCTGGACACCTGCACAGGGGATTATGCCTCTCACGACGATCGCCACGTTTGACACACAAGCAGATGTGTCCGGAGATGTTGTTGTGTTTGCCCGAGACGACGGTAATGACTTCGAGATCTTCTTCCACTATCTTGGGCGGGACTATCAAATCACGGATAACGACTTCGATGATTTCGAGCCGAACATCGATGGCGACCGTGTCGTCTGGCATGCGAAATCGAGCGACGACGACTACGATATCTACTATGCAGTCCTGAGCGGTTTGGAAGGTGGCGAAATGCCAGGAGCCTGTTGCACTGGAGTGGAATGCACCTATGTAACACCCACGGAATGTGCCGCGCTAGAAGGAACGTTCATCGGACCGGAGATTTTCTGCAATATCGACATCTGTCCCGACGCGCGCAAACCAGCATCCGGATGGTCAACGTTCCAACATGATGCACAACGGACTGGCAGCACGACGGCAGTCATCCCTGCGGAGCCGGTGCGTCTGTGGAGCCTGCTTGTTGGCAATGCGACTGTAGATCTTGCACCGACGATCGGTCCGGACGGCACGATTTATGTAGATGGAGAGAGCGAACTTCTTGTAGCTGTCCATCCCGACGGTATACTCCACTGGTGGGTCGACTTTGCCGGCGAGTTCGCCGCTGCGCCTCCGGCCATCAGACAAGATGGTCACTTCTTCCTACCGAAGTGGGGAACGATCGGCAAGTTCAGCCGTATCGATGGCAGTGGGCTGTGCGGCCAACCGATTGGAATGCGACCAGCACCAGCGCTGGACGACGACGGCAACTGTTATTACCCGGGGGGCATGATGGATGCCTCATGCAACCCTATCTGGGACTACACGGGAGGAGGAGGGCTTTGGTCTCATGTCGCGCTCGACCAGGACGGTCATGTTTATATCTCAGGTAGCTTTGCTTATGTGAAGATAGACCCTGCCGACGGAACGCAGGAATGGTTACTGGAGACCACCGGCCAGCCTGGCGCTCCAGCCATCGGCCCGGATGGAACAAGTTATTTACACGTGACGCCCAACACACTGCTGGCGATCAATCCCGATGGCAGTGAGAAGTGGAACCTTCCGCTCACAGGTATGCAATACGTTCAACCGGCGCCGTCACCAGCCATAGGTGTTGATGGCACAGTGTACGTCGTTTCCAAAGAGAATGGTGACCCGGCTTTGGTCGCAGTCTCGGTATCTGGGGGTGAGCTTTGGCGCGTGGCAGAACCAGGAGGGTTCGACGCGTTCTCGCCAGTCATTGATGGAGACGGAACGGTCATCTTCCCAGTGCAAGGTACAGATTTGATCGCCCTGTCCTCGAGCGATGGTGCAGAACGGTGGCGTATCGATCTTGGCGGTGGGGACTACGTCGTTGCATCACCTGCCATTGGCGAGGACGGCACGCTGTACGTTAAAAGCAACAAGGGTTATCTGATCGCGCTTGGTGAGGGTTGTCCAGAGGAACCGCCCGAGCAAGCCCCTTTCTCCTACCGGGAAGTGGCGCGGATGGGCGATGTCATCAATGGATACATGATTGATGACTTCGTCAGCTCGGAAATCGATGCTGACGGACTGGTGACGTTCCAGGCGAATAGCAGCGGAAGTTCGTCGGCTGTGTTTCGTGAATTGCCAGAGAGTGGGTTTGACGTTATTGCACAAGGGACGATACTCGGCGGTTTCGAGATCGACTCAGTTGCACTACCACGAAGGGATGACAACGGCCGGTCGTATATGGGGGCGTATGTTGCCGGCTACGGTCCCGCCATCTTTGTCGACGAGACGCTTTATGTCGCAGAGCACTCAGGAACAAACGCTCCCGTACTGCTGGAGACCATTTCCGAATGGGAGTACGTCGGTCACGACGAATCTGAGAACTTCCTCGTGCTCGGGAAACAATATCCCACCGATTCGGAGACCCTACTCTCCGTCGACAGCGACTCGGCAGAGATTAGTGTGGTGCTGGCCGCCCATGACATCGTTGGTGGCTTTCAGATCGACTCACTGGAACCCGACCCGGTGGATGGTTATGGCGACGACGGCACAGTCGTGCTGCAGGTGTACAATGGTCATTTCGCCATCGTTACTCAGGACACACTGATCGCGAAGACGGACGATGTCATTGAGGGTCATACACTCAGCTATGTAGGTTCCCCGCGACTGACCGTAGATGGAACGATCTACTTCCGAGGTGACAGCAACGTCTACAGCCATTCCCCCGAGGGGGGTCTCGCTCTTGAGCGCAGCAGTTACGAGACTGTGGCGGGACACCCCATTCGGGACATTGAGTCGTTCGCGGTCAACGAGGAACATGACTTGGTTTACTTTGCGAACCTTCTTGGTACAAGAGGCATCTTCTATAACAGCCGCCCGTTGGCCATTCAAGGTGTTGGCGTGATTGACGGCCTACATCTAGGCCAGGTGGGCGGCCAGGCTTTCGATGAGGTCAGTGTGAACAAAGAAGGTGAGGTCGCGTTTGTCGCTGCCCGATCGGGCGAACCACTCGCCCTGTATGTGGCTGCCTTCGATCCCGACTTCGATTCCGATGACGATGGGGATGTGGATCAAGACGATTATGATGAACTCGATGATTGTTACACCGGTCCGGAAGGCACTGCGACGGGATGCGGCTGTGCGGGACGTTTTGGCGTGAACGGCGACCTCGATATCGATTGTGGGGATTGGGAGTACTTCAAGCAGGATTGGACAGGTCCGCCGACCTACCCGCCCTTCAGACCGGCGTGTGACTTGGACTGTAACGGTGACAGTGTGGCGGATGAGTTCGACATCGCCGGTGGAATCAGCGCAGACAACAACGACAATGGAATCCCCGACGAGTGTGATTGCGTGTCGCTCGAGGCACCCCGGTCTGATCCGAGCGTTACCGACTTCGGGCATGGTACAAAGAACCGATACCTGTCGTTGATGGCCGGGACCACCGGCCGCCAGCAGGCAATCCTCGTAACGATTCTTTCGTTGCCGGGCTATGAGTATGCCGAGGGTCGAAGCATGTGGGTCCAGGCACCACACCAAGTCACTGAGGCATCCGACTCCTCTGGTAACACACCGCCCCCCACATTCTGGGCAGCAGAATTGGGTTGCGCACCACACTATACCGATTGGGTAACGTACGGCGTGATTGATGTGTTCGACAATGCGATTCTCCCCAATGCAGTGTTTGAGGTCCGTGCCACCGATACGGTTTGCGATATAGGCAATCCGGAGCACTATTCCGACCCACTGGTGGTTACACTCAGCTCGGCTGGCGACGTTGTCGGCAACACACTGGTCCCGCCACCACCCTCATCGCCGCAGGGTGTAGTCGAGTTTGTCGATATCTCAGGGTGCGTCGACAAGTTCAAGAACACACCCGGCGCACCGCGAAAGGCTCGGGCTGACGTGATCAACTCGACGGTTACGCTGCCGCTACCGGACCAGAAGATCGACTTCGTTGATATTTCGTGCATCGTCGAGGCGTTCCGTGGCGCGCCATGCGCGCTACCCGGACCGCCGCTCACTGATCCGTGCGAGCCGTAATCTTGGCACAGTCGGCCTGGTTTAGAAGCTTCGGAGACGCCTGTTCTTGCGGCAACACGCATCGAGCGTGTGGGTCACAAACTGGGTCAGTCGCCACGTGGCTGCTACTCGAAATCGACTACTCAGTGACACCTTGGCGGCTCGCGACCCGCATTCTCACGTCAGAAACGGGATCGCCTCCGTTCGGATAACGGACCGAGTCATGACGACCGGATGCGTGAAACCGTCGTCATGGGAGGCGGACGATAGCGGCGCGAGGGCCTGGGATTGATTAAGAGAGTAGCGTTAGCGCGCCGTGCCGGAAGACCTTACCGCCCAACTGCTTGCCGACATCTTCTACCTCAGTCAATCATGTAGTTCCTCATAAACCACGCGAAGTCCTTCAGATCGATATCCCCATCATTATCAATATCAAACGAACGAAGATATGCCGCCGCGCTGGAGGCACCGGATCACCGTCATGAAAATTACGTGTCCGCTGAATGAAGGGCGTCCCTGGACGGGTTGAGTCGTAGCTGGGGAATT
>CAYOQG010000160.1:0-13137 GCA_964405925.1 uncultured Phycisphaeraceae bacterium
TCCCCAGACGAAGCAGGTGGTCGACATTCGCCTGCTCTATCAACCCGATCACGAGTCGGTTGTGCCGAAATATCTCGAGTCGGTCAAGAGCACGCTCACCTACGTCGATGATTGGCTGGGGCCTGGTGCTTATCCCTATCCGAACATCACGGTCATCGATCCGCGGGCGGGCAGCGGTGCCCCGGGGATGGAATATCCGACGTTGATCACAGGTGGTGCGTTCTGGTGGGCGGAGAAGTTGTTTGGCGACGGGCTGCGCATCACGGAGCAGGTCACGATTCACGAGTTCCTCCACCAGTTCTGGTACGGGATCGTCCCCAGCAACGAGTTCGAGGAAGCCTGGCTCGACGAGGGGTTCACCACCTACAGCGAGAACCGTATATCCAGCCACCTGTTCGGCGAGAAGACCTCGGCGATCAACTGGTGGGGTGTGACCCTGGGCAGCTTTGACACGACGCGAGCCGGGTATGTCCTTCCCGAGTACAAAAGCGACGGGACACTGGCGATGCCGTCGTTCTCGCACTGGCGCACGGGTGTTTCGTTCGGTCTCTCGTACAACAAAGCCGGTGTCATGCTAAGGACGCTCGAGAATTATCTTGGCCGAGAGCGGTTCGACAGGATCATTCGGACCTATTTTCAACGATTCAGGTTTCGGCATCCTTGCCGGGACGATTTTCGTAGGGTTGCCAACGAGGTAGCCGGTGAGAACCTCGATTGGTTTTTTGACCAGCTCATCGATGAAGCGACTTCGCTCGACTACGCCGTGGCTTCGATCGCCAATATTCCCCTCGATTCTTACGAGGACGGATTCCTCGGCGATGACTACGGTGAAGTAGTGGAGGAGGCAGGGGATAACGCCGGTGATGAGGCGCTCGAGGATGAAGATGAGGAAGAGGACGACGAGGAGGACGAAAACGAGCCGCATCACTGCACGGTCGTGTTCCGCCGTGTCGGTGAGATCATCTTCCCCATGGAGACCCTGGTCGAGTTCTCGGATGGAGAAGTCGTGCGAGACACGTGGGACGGGCGCGGTCGCGTGAAGGTCTATCATTTCACGCGGCCAGCCAAAGTGGTTCGGGCAGCCATCGATCCCGATTTGCTTGTTCCTCTTGATGTGGATCGTTTCAACAATAGCCTCCGGATCGAGGGCAATGAGCTTGTCGAGAACAAGTGCACGTTGAGGGGGTTGTTTTGGATGCAGTCACTGCTGCAGTTCTTCAGCACTTTGGGCTGATCATGGGGGCTGTGTACGATCTGAGGGAGACGAAGGATGTCGATCTTTGATGCCTTTTCGACAGGAACGGCGAGGATCTGGCTGCAGAAACGCGTGCTGCTTTGGCTCTACGTGATTAATCTTCTGTTTGCCGCGGTGATCGCCGTACCATTTCGGCAAGTCTTCGCGGACCTGAACAAGACCGATCTTGCGGACCAGTTTGTGGGTGGGTTTCCACTGGACGTGGCCTTTGAGTATGTCACGCAGCACGCATTAGCCATGAAGGCACTTGGGGTGGTCGCTTTGGGTCTCGGTTTGCTGTATCTGCTGTTTAGCATTTTCTTGACCGGGGGGATCATGTCGTCACTGTCGATGGACCGGCGGGTCTCTATGCGTCGGTTCTTCCACGACGGTGCACGGTACTTCTGGCGTTATCTTCGACTCTTTCTTTTTCTGGTCATCGTGATCGGCGTATTGGCGGCTGCCTACGGGGGTTTGGCAAACGAGTACATCGAGAACCTGCAGGATGAATCGGTCACCGACCGGGCGGCATTCCTCTGGCGGGCGTTGAGTGTCGGTGTGCTGCTCGTTGCCATCTCGCTCGTCCTTATGGTGTTCGATTATGCCAAGATTCGGACGGTTGTCGACCGGCGGCGGAGCATGTTCATTGCCACCGTCCTGGCATTTGCATTCAGTGTTCGTCGGTTCGGTCATACCATCCCGTTGTTCTTCCTAAACCTCCTGATCCTCGGGCTGCTGTTTGGGGTTTATTTGGTCGTGGAGAATCGGTTCTCGAACGCGACGATGGGGTCGATGATAGGCCTCTTTGTCGTCCAACAGCTGTTCATCCTCAGCCGGACATGGATGCGGTTGTCGTTTTTCTCGACGCAGTTGGCGTACTACGCCTCGGTTCGGAAGTCGTCAGTATCGCCCGTGCCATCCGTAGTGCCTACCCCGAGCTATCCGGCACCGGCCGATCCGATTGCCAGGGCGACGTAGAAGTTGTTCCTACGCCGGGCTGTCCGAAGCTAGAAGGATGCCTGAGACTCTCCTGGGCCCACTTCGTGAGATCTTCGTTCTGTTTTGTTTCGATATAGAGCGCGTTGACACTGCCTCGTTATGAGCATATGCTTATAACAGGTCAGACAACTACTGGTTAGTTGGAGGCAGCCTCGGTGCCCAGGCCTCGCAAATGTCGGCGCGTTGCTTTTGGGATGGTGTCGAACGTGTTCAAGCCTTCCGGTGTGCCCGGACGGCTGCTCGACGAGGTCGAGCTTGGGTTCGACGAGCTCGAGGCCATCCGTCTGGCGGACTTCGAGGGGCTGTACCACGACGAGGCCGCGAAGGACATGGGCGTGTCACGGGCGACGTTCGGGCGGGTTCTCGAGGAGGCTCGCCACAAGGTCGCTGATGCTTTGGTAAACGGCAAGATGCTAGTGATCATAGGGGGTGTTGTAACCATGACGGGTAGACGAGTTTTTGAGTGCAGGGATTGCGGCCATCGATTTGAAGTACCGTACGGGACGGGTCGGCCGGTCGAGTGTCCTTCGTGTCAAAGCCGCAACTTTTGTCGAGCTGGCGACGACCGTGGGTGGTGGGGCAACGGTGGCGGTGGGGGTCAGGGGGGTTGCCGGCGGATGCGGCGGCGCCGTCGGGGTGGTTTGGGGCAGATGACCGATATGGGTCCGGGCACCGAACGGGGGTCGTTGAATCAGGAGAAGAGGTCATGAGGTTTGCGATCGCGACGGATAATGAAACGGATATTGCGCCACACACAGGTAGATGCCGTGGCTTTGTCATCTACGATGCCGTTGAGGGAGCGGCTGCTCGCGTGGAATACCGCGATAACGGCTACACGGGGCACGTCTTGGGCGAATGCTCGGGCGAGGAAACCCACGGTGGGCGCGCGGCGCCCCACTCTCACGGCCTGCTTCTCGACGCGCTATCAGATTGCCAAGCTCTCGTCACACGCGGTATGGGCTTTCGGCTAGTGGCGGACTTGAGGAATCGTGGGATCACGCCGTATGTCTGCGGTGCCGAAAGCGTGGACGAGGCTGCGGATCTCTTCGTCAAAGGCTGGTTGCCACAAACCGAGGGCCTTGGAACCTGTCAACACCGGTAGGAAGAGAACCGCAGCGATTCATTCGATCTTGAAGGGGTCGCCGGAAGTTGGGATCAGTTCTGCCATTCACGTGCGATCTTTTCCACTCGGCGCAAAACGCGCAGCAGGTTGCCGCCCATGATTTTGTGGATCTGCTCTTCGGAATAGCCACGGTTGAGTAGTTCTTGTGTGATATAAGGGAAGCCGGAGACGTCTTCGAGTTGAACGGGGAACGTACCGGCGCCGTCATAGTCCGATCCGAGGCCTACGTGGTCGATTCCCGCGACGCGCACAATATGATCGATGTGATCGACGAGGGTTTGCACGGTGCCGCGCGGAATGGGGTGGGCCTCCCTCCATTCCTGCAACGCTTTCTCGAGTTTCTCTTCTTCGTGATACCTCTGTTTGAGCTGACGCACCGTCTCAAAGAACCCTGCGGAGATGCGCGCCCCTTCCGGATGAACATACCCGGAGAAGAAGTTGACCATGACGATCCCGCCATTGTCGGCAGTCTTACGAAGCACGTCGTCGGGGACGTTCCGAACGTGCTGAGCTACCGCGTACGCGCATGAATGCGAGTTGATGACCGGGGACTTGCTAATACGCAACACGTCCCGCATGGTGTCGGCAGACGTGTGCGAAAGATCGACAAGCATCCCCAGCCGGTTCATCTCCAGGACAACTTGTTTACCGAAATCGGTCAAGCCGCCATGTCGTGCCTGATCCGTGGCAGAATCCGCCCAGTCGATGGTGTCTGAATGGGTCAAGCCCATGTAGCGGGCGCCACGCTTATACAGTTCGCGGAGTTTATCGAGGGAGTTTTCGATCATATGTCCTCCCTCGACGCCGATCAGTGACGCGATCTTGCCCTTCTCATGAATGCGTACGATGTCATCTGCCGTAAGGGCCATTTCGAATACAGCCGAGTAGCGCTCGACCATGCGATGAATCAGGTCGAATTGCTCGACGACCATGCGCGGGCCGGTGCCGTTGTGAAAGGCATCGGGCGGTGTATAGACAACCCAGAACTGCGCGTCGACCCCGCCTGCTCGAAGACGGGGAATGTCGGTCTGCAGCTTATCTTGCCGCAGGGAGATGTCCATCTTGTCGAAGGACGAGTCGCCCAGCGTGCGAATCTGCCAGGGCAGGTCGTTGTGTCCATCGATCAGCAGGCCGGAGCGATGGATCCGCAAGGCCTCTTGGGTCAAGACGATTCGATCCGGTTCTGGCGTTTGCCGTTGTTGCGCCGTTTGCGGGTCTGCGACTGTCAGCTTTGAAGGCGCGAAAAGGAGGCAGGCAGACACAACTACTAACCGGTTTCGCATGTCCTTCGATGAGTACGAGCGGCGATGCATAGACGTCTCCCATAGAAGAGATCGGCTTACCGTTTGCAGGGTTGCCGACGGAACGTATCTTATTGCAGCGGAGTGAAAAAGGAAAACCTCCGAGGGGACTTGCTCGGGACCAGCGCGCCACGCCGCGCTGGGCTGACCTGGCCCCCCGCCGCGGGATGCACGAGGGCAGTCTGACGAACGGCCGGCTGCCCCACCGCCCGGTTGTTGAATACCACTTGGCCTCAAGCCGGTGGTTGCCTCGCCGGGAAGACGCTGGACGCATCGAGTCCATTGTGGTATAAATATAGGACTCGTGTCGAGAGCGGGTGGGTCGGGTTACGCCACGGCTTCGTTGGGGAGCTTGGCGTAGTACCGGGCTAACGACAGAGGGGGCGCGAGACGGTCGCACGAGGAGCGTTCGCAGCACTCCAAAGTTCGATGCGAAGGAGGGCTTGGGCGTTGTCGGGGCGACAGGGTAGGGGACACACTTCTGAAATCCGCGTTATGCGGATGGGGACGGGGTGATGTCACAGATTGAATGACGAATGCCGGATGGCGACTCGTGCTGAGATGGTTCAACGTTTAGAATTCGCCGCTCGTCATTCGCCATTCTTAGCCGGGCCAAGAATCTGGGAGGTTAAGTCATGAAGGTGTCGAAGGCGTGTGTTCTGGGCTCTTTAATTGGGGGATTGCTCAGTCTGACTGCCCCCCAGGGGTTAGGTGCCGAGATCGCACTGTTTCCGGTCTCGGCCAGTGGTACGCATACGATCACCGACAACGAGATCGTTCTGACCGGTGGTGGTCAGCGGGTCTTTTTGGAGATCTTCATCTCTGGTTGGGCTCCTTCTCAGCTTAAGACTTGGCAGGCCATGATCGACTCGTCCGGGTATTCCAGCGGTCTGATCGGGATGCTGGCTCCCGCCGTGGAGTCGTGCACGATGGCGAGCGAGTGTGTGGCACTGTTTGGAACAGGGGCCACGTGCGAGTACCCGCCGAGTGTAGGCGTTGAGTGCACAGCGGGGTTCATTGATGCAGGGCGGACTGACTACATCTTTTCCTGTTGCGCCAACTTGCCGGCGGTCGATCTGTTCACACTTGATTTCCGGTATGGATCCACCTTGTTTACGACAACGATAAGCGATCCCGGTGTGCCGCAATATGGCGGTACGCTCGTGCTCGACGTACCGACAGGTGCCATTGGCACGTTTACGATCGGGTTCAAACCACAGCCGGACAGCGGTCTTCTGGATCAGAGTCTCCAGTTTATCACCCCGCTCAACTTGACCCCGGCGCTGATTACGGTCCAGTGCAGCACGAACGACGACTGCGATGACGGCAACGCCTGCACGAACGACACGTGTGAGGCTGGGGGGGTGTGCTCCAATGCGGACAATTACAATCCCGCCACGCACTGCTGCAACCCGGCCAACGGAGATTTGACGCCTCTGGAGGATGGGAACGACTGCACGACGGGGGTGTGCGATCCACTGACAGGTGATGTCACGCAAGATCCGCTGGACGAGGGCACGATTTGTGGCGGCCCGCCGTCGGGCGAGTGCGATGCGCAGGATACGTGCGACGGTCTGGGGAATTGCGTCGACCGCTTTGCCGACGCGGGAGCGGCATGCGGTGATCCCAACGAGACAGAGTGCGATCTTGCTGACACTTGTGACGGGACGGGAATCTGCCAGAGCAACCTCCAACCGGCTGGCACCACCTGCGGTGATCCCACCGATACTGACTGCGACGCAGCCGATACCTGCGACGGTGCCGGAGGCTGTCAGGATAACATCGCTCCATCTGGAGCGACCTGCGGTGATCCTACCGATACCGATTGCGATGACCCTGATACTTGTGACGGTGCGGGGACGTGCCTGACGAACCTCAAGCCGGCTGATTTTCCCTGCGGGGACCCCATTGGCAACCAGTGTGACAACCCCGACACCTGTGACGGAGCGGGTACTTGCGAGCCGAATTATGTTACGGCGGGCACCGCCTGCGGTAACCCGGGCGACACCGAATGTGACAATCCTGACTCGTGCGACGGCGGGGGTGCATGCCAGGTCAACCACGAATTGGACGGCACGCTCTGCACGGACGATGGGAATGAGTGTCGAGAGGACGTCTGCGCCGCTGGTGTCTGCTCACACCCGCTTACGGATGCCGGTACACCCTGCGGTGATCCGACCGAGACCGAATGCGACAAGGCTGACACCTGCGACGGAAACGGCACTTGCGCCGACAACCTCGAGCCAACGGGTGTCGCGTGTGGAGATCCCACGAGCACGGACTGCGACCGGGCGGATACCTGTGACGGCGGAGGAACGTGCCTCGACAACATCGAACCCGCGGGTGTTTCCTGCGGCGACCCCACGGATACCGACTGCGACAATCCCGACACCTGTGACGGTCTCGGAACGTGCCTGGCGAATGTGGCCCCACCTGGGCTTCCATGTGGCAATCCGATCGGCAACCAATGCGACAACCCCGATACCTGTGATGGTGCAGGAGTCTGTGAGTCCAACTTCGTTGAAGTAGGGACAGCGTGCGGAAACCCGAACGATACTGTGTGCGATAACCCTGACAGCTGTGACGGAGCGGGTACTTGTGATCCGAATCGTGAGCCCGACGGAACGCTATGCGCGGACGATGGAAACGACTGTCGGGATGATGTCTGTCTATCCGGTGTCTGTTCGCACCCGCTTTCCGAAGTCGGGACCCCATGTGGTGACCAGACGGAGACCGATTGCAACCTCGCGGACACCTGCGACGGGGCGGGTACGTGCGTGCCGAACCTTCTCCTCGCCGGCACGCTGTGCGGGGATCCGAGTGAGACGGAGTGTACGCTGCCTGACACCTGTAACGGAAGCGGAGCCTGCCTGCCAAACAACCTACCGAATGGAACGGCCTGCGGTGAGGACTCGTTCTGCATCACCGGAGCGACGTGTCTTGGCGGTCTGTGCTCGGGCGGAACGCCTACCGATTGCTCGGACGGGCTTCCATGCACGACGGATACATGCAATGAACTCCTGCAACAGTGCGAACACGACCTCATGCTCGGGTACTGTTTGATCGGCGACACCTGCTACAGCGACGGCGAGTACAACCCGGACAACGACTGCGAGGTCTGCACCACGGCCTACTCGACCACCGAGTGGGATGTCCTGCCCGAGGGCACGCCGTGCGACGACGGCGATCCCTGCACCGGAACCGGTGAGCCGGGCATCGGATTCGATGCCTGTGACGCCGCCGGTGTCTGCGTGGGTACCGTGGATCCGAACTGCAACGACGATTGCATCAACGCGGTCGAGGTTTTCGACGGCAGCAATATCGGCAATAACGATAACCGTGGACCGGACGACACGGAGGCTCTGTGCCAGGAGGATTCAAACAACGACGTGTGGTTCTTTTACGTGGCCACTTGTCCGGGTCTTGTCGTTATGGACACCGAAGGCAGTGACTTCGCTCCCTGGAACGATACGGTCCTGAGCGTTTATGACGCGTGTGGCGGTAACGAGATTGCCTGCGATGATGACGACGGATCGGGCCTGCTATCGCTTGTCGTCTTTGAGGCGGTCGAAGGTGCCACCTATTGGATTCGCGTCGCCGGTTATGCGGATAACTCGGGCGATCTCGTCCTGAATATTGCCAGCCTGGACAGTTGCGTGATCGGCGGGGTCTGCTACGCCGCCGGCGAGGTCAACCTGGCCGGCAACGAGTGCGAAGCCTGCATCCCGTTGCTAAGCAGTACATCGTGGTCGCCGCGGCCCGCCGGAAGCGACTGTGGCGATCCCAGCAAGACCGAGTGCGACAGCGCTGACGCGTGTGATGGGAATGGCGTCTGTGAAGCCAACCATAAACCAGACGGCGTCCCGTGCAGCGACGAGGGCAACGACTGTACGTCTGACGTGTGCAATATGGGCGTTTGTACCCATCCGCCTGAACCAATCTGGACTCCGTGCGGCGATCCGACCTCGACTGAGTGCGACAATCCGGACGTCTGTGATGGGACGGGGATCTGTCTGCCTGATTACGTGCCAGCCGGTGTGCCTTGCGGTGATCCGAGCACCTCGGACTGCGACAACGCCGACACCTGTGACGGGCAGGGCAGCTGCGATCCGAACCATCAACCCGACGGCTTGGACTGCACCGACGACGGCGAGGAGTGCACGTTTGATGTCTGCGAAACGGGCGTTTGCACGCATCCACCGCAGCCGGCAGGGACAGCCTGTGGCGACTCGGGGGATACCCAGTGTGACAACCCCGACTCCTGCGACGGATTTGGGAGTTGCCTGCCTAATTTCGAACCCTCTGGCTTTGCCTGCGGCGATCTGACCGACACTGAGTGTGACAACCCGGATAGCTGCAACGGTGGGGGATTGTGCTTGAGCAACTTCGAGCCGACCGGATTTGCCTGTGGCGATCCCACGGACACCGATTGTGACAACCCCGATACGTGTAACGGCGCCGGGGTCTGTTTGGACAATCTCGAATCGGTGGGTTTCCCCTGCGGCGACCCGAGCAACACGCAGTGCGATAACCCTGATACGTGTAACGGTAACGGCACCTGTCTGTCCAACTATGAGCCGCTGGGGCTGGCGTGTGGTGATCCGAGCACCTCGGAGTGCGACAACGCCGACCGATGCGACGGTTTTGGCGCCTGCGACCCGAACCATCAACCTGATGGCATCGCTTGCAGTGACGACGGGGAGGAGTGCACCTTCGATGAGTGCGATATGGGTCTGTGTGCCCATCCGCCCAGACCGTCCGGAACAGCCTGTGGGGACCCGAGTGACACGGAGTGCGACAACCCTGACAGTTGTGACGGTGGAGGTTCTTGCGTCGACAACTATGAGCTGATCGGCTTCGCCTGTGGTGATCCAGCCGATACGGAGTGCGACAATCCAGACTCGTGCGACGGTGGCGGTGCCTGTCTCGACAACTATGAACCGAGTGGTTTTGCCTGCGGCAGTGGGGACGATACAGAGTGCGACAACCCCGATACGTGCAATGGTTCGGGGGTTTGTCTGGACAACTACGAGCTGTCGGGTTTCCCCTGCGGAGACCCCAGCAACACGCAATGCGACAACCCCGACACCTGCAACGGTGGTGGTCTTTGCCTGGACAACTTCGAGCCGCCCGGTCTAGCGTGTGGTGATCCGAGCACCTCTGAGTGCGACAACGCGGACATCTGCGATGGTCTCGGTGCGTGCGATCCGAACCACGTTACCGACGGGACGGGGTGCACGGACGACGGCAACGACTGCCGCGACGACATCTGCCTGACGGGTGAATGCAGTCACCCGCCGCATCCATCGGGAACCGCGTGCGGTGACCAGGGAGACACCGAGTGCGACAATCCGGATACCTGCGATGGAGCCGGCGCCTGCGAGCCCAACTACGAGCCGCTGGGACTGGCTTGCGGTGATCCGATGGACACGCAGTGTGACAATCCCGACATCTGCGACGGTGGTGGCCTCTGTGACGATAACTTCGAGCCGGACGGGACCACGTGCGACGACGAGGACATCTGCACCGGGGCGGATGCCTGTCAAACCGGCGTATGCGTCGGGACGCTGATCGCGGAGACCCCAATCGTTGCGGGTCAGGGCTCGAGGTACCTGGCCGTCACCCCGCTTCCCGCGGGCTCGCCGGCGCCGATCGCTTTGAGGCTGACATCACCGGACTGGCCGTGCTTGTCTTTGTACATCGCGGCTAATGGAGGTCTTGTGAGTACTCCCGTCCTCCAGCTCACCGACGACTGGGGCACGGTGGATGTGCACGACCAGGAGATCGTGCCGAGCAGCACGTACCACGTCGTGGCGGAGTGCGGTGACCACGAGTCCGGTGTCGGTTCGGGTGAGACAGCCCTCTGGGGCGACTGCGTGGGCGACTTCGTAGCGGGGGCGTGGACGCCATCCAACGGCATCGTGGACTTCATCGACATCACTGCTACAGTTGACGGTTTTCGCAATCTCTCGACCGCTCCGCCGTTGCCGTGGATCGATATCCACCCGTGTACGCCGGAGGGGATCATTGACTTCATGGACGTCACGTACACGGTGGATGCCTTCAAGGGCTTGCCCTACCCCTGCCCGGTTCCGTGCCCCTAGGGCCATCGAGCTGGAAACCGGCGTGGTGAGGAGGTCCACTGCCCTTTTTTGACAGGTAAGAGACGGGTCAGCCGTCCACACCATCTGAGCTGGCGCGGAGGGGTTGGTCTGCCTGCGCGAGGTCCGCTTTTGGCGGAGCAACCCGTCGAGGGGCTCACGCTTGTCCGGGCTTTCCGCGTCGAACCCGCGGCCAAGATTCGACGTAGAAGGGCTAGAAGGGGCGCGGTCTGCGCGTGGGGGAATAGCGATCCGGGGTTGGTCGCAAATACTCCCTTCCGGATCGCGTCCGCCTTGACAGACGTTTTAGTCGCGCGTTAGTTTCCCCGGCTCAGCGCGTCGGGAGACCCCGAACCAAAAACCGAAGATTGCGTTCCGGTCGTCGGGCGTCGTGGTGGGTTTTTGTGCGGGGCCGCCATTCGGTAACCTGGGTTCTTTCTGGACGTTCGATATGATTCGCGTGGATGACCTCACGAAGCGTTACGGGCCAGTGTTGGCGGTGGACAATATCTCCTTCGAGGTTGAGCGCGGGGAGATCGTCGGCTTCCTCGGACCCAACGGTGCAGGCAAGACCACGACGCTCCGCGTCCTGACGTGTTTCCAACCTGCGACCAGCGGAACCGGGAGCATCGCCGGGTTTGACGTCTTCAAGGACTCGATGGAAGTCCGCCGCCGGGTGGGATACTTGCCCGAGTCGACACCGCTGTACCCGGAGATGCGCGTCCGCGAGTACCTCAACTTCCGGGGCAAACTGCACGGAATGGACTTTCAACAGCGTGTAGCTGCCATTGGGCGAGTCGTTGACCGGTGCTGGCTTGGCGAGTTTGTCGATCGTCCCATCGGGCATCTGTCCAAGGGGATGAAGCAACGTGTCGGTCTGGCTGACGCGATCCTGCACAATCCCGAGGTTCTCATCCTGGACGAGCCGACGATTGGACTCGACCCCGCGCAGATTCGGGAGACGCGGAATCTGATCAAGGAGCTTGGTGAGGACCACACGATTCTGCTGAGTTCGCACATCTTACCGGAAGTAGAGCAAACCTGCGGACGGACGATCATCATCTCCGCCGGGCGAATCGTCGCCAGCGGATCACCACACGAACTGCGCGATCAGCTCAGCGCCGAAGCGAGGGTGATCGCGGAAATGCGCGGTCCGGAGGAAGAGGTTCTGAAGGAGACGCGATCGTTGGAGGGCGTTGCGAAGGTTGAGGGATCCACGTCGGATGGGTGGGTTCGGTTGGCGATTCAGCCCAAGCCTCAAAAGGACGTGCGGGAATCGCTTTTCCAGTTGACGACTGCCAAGGGTTGGTCACTGCGCGAGCTGAGGCGGGAAGGTGCCACCCTTGAGGACTTCTTCATTCAGGTGACGGCCCAGCAGCAAGATCGAGGAACGGAGTGAGTGAATGCGGAACGCTGAATTCAGCATTCACCATTCCGCATTCTTGTTCGGGAGGTGCTTATGCGAAACATAGCCACCATGGCTCGGCGCGAACTCGGAGCATACTTCCTCTCACCGATCGCGTATGCCGTGGCGACGGTGTATCTGTTCTCCACGGGGTTGGCCTTCGGTTTGGGGACGTTTCAAAACGGAGCGGAGGCTTCTCTGCGCACCCTGTTCGAGTTTTGGATTCTCTTGATTCTGGTGTTCGTCTTACCGATGCTGACAATGCGGCTTCTGGCGGAGGAGTTTCGCAGCGGCACCATCGAGACCCTGGTGACCGCACCAATCTCAGAGGTCGAAGTCGTGTTGGGGAAGTTCTTTGGGGCGTTCATCTTCTACTTGATCCTGCTTGCCGCCCTGCTGTTGTATCCGATTGTACTGGCGTGTTTCGGGCCCGTTGATGGGCAGCTCCTGGTCTGCAATTACCTTGGCCTGTTGCTGACCGGTGCGCTGTTCATCTCCGTTGGATTGTTCTTTAGCGCCTGGACGCGGCACCAGATTGTCGCGGTGATCTTCAGCTTTGCCGTGCTTGCCCTGATGACCTTCGCTTCGCACGGGCTGGCTCAGGCCGTCGAGGGCGGTTGGTTTAGAGCGGTTTTGCAGCATATATCCGTTCGCACACATTTCTTTGATTTCGTCCGCGGCATGGTGGACATGAACCATGTCGTCTTTTTCATCAGCATGACCTGCTTGTTTCTGTTTCTGACTGTCAAGCGGTTGGAGATGTGGCGATGGCAGTAGACGCAATGAGCAAGAGCAAGGGTGGTGGATCATCGGGTGACAGCCGTCGGTCCACTACCGGCCGTCGTTTCATGGTCGGTACGAACGTCTTGATCGCGAGCGTGCTTGTGGTCGCCATCGTCGTAATTGTCCAGGCCATCGCCTATTCCATGCCCAGACGATGGGATATGACCTCGTCCGGTGTCAATAGCTTGAGC
>CAYOQG010000161.1:0-13121 GCA_964405925.1 uncultured Phycisphaeraceae bacterium
ACACCCCCTTTCGCCGCGGGGAATTCGTGGCTACGCCGGGGGTCTTCTTGCCGCACACGAGTCTGTCCACCGGGGCGGACGTGTCTGTCGGGGCGGACGTGTCTGTCGGGGCGGACGTGTCCGTGGGGCGGTCCGTGCGCTGCACGATCGCTTCGGGCCGAACGCTGAAATGGCCGGAGGCTATGCACACTTCCATCGTCCGAAAGACGGGCTTGTGGGCCAGAAGGTGACATCGCTCACAGAGAAACACGAAGCGGTCGGGCTCGATCGGTTCGACGTGATGGATGGTGAGGTCTTTCGTCGAGCCGCATACGATGCAGGGGGTGAGCTCGACGCGGCCGGATTTGACGAGCCTGGACGAAATACGGCGTTTGCACTGGCGTCTTTTCTTGCGGTGGGCTGCCCCTTTTCCTCTGCGTTTCGGTCGGACGGGACATGCGGTACTATCTACGGTAACCATTCGGCACCTCCAGCGTGTCGCTTGGCCAGAGCCGGGTCGGTGTTCGTAGCACCTTCTCGGCTCGCCTTGCGCATAGGCGAAGCCACCGTGTGATTAATAGCAATAGCCGCCGCGCCGCGAGGGCGCCTTGGAGTTGCTCACGATGACTCCGCTAGTTCAAGTTGTACAAGAAATCGCATTACACGACTATTCCTATTAATCGCAGACAAGCATGAGCGATCCGGTCGCGCTTGTCAAGAAAAAAATGAAAAAAGTTCGGTAACGGTTAGGCCACCCGCTTTCAACGAACCTTCGTGGGCCCATGAGTCGACATGGCCGCCTGGCCACACCTGGCGAACTTCTGTGCTGCGGTCTTGGTGCGGGCGGCGCAAGTGATACACATGTCAGCCGTCCATCACGTCGAGGTTGCCCGAGCGGAAGGCTTTGGCCATCGCCTGGGGCACTTCGGCTTCGGCGAGGACGACCTTGGCGCGGTTTTCCTCGATCTTAGCTCTGTTTTCGGCGGCTTGGGCAATGGCCATGGCCCGGCGCTTCTCCGCTTCTGCCTGGAAGCGGCGCATATCGGCTTCGGCCTGGTCGACCTGGAGTTTGGCGCCGATGTTCTCGCCGACGTCCAGGTCGGCGATGTCGATCGACAGAATCTCGTACGCGGTTCCAGAGTCGAGCCCCTTGCCGAGAACAGCCTTGCTGATGCGATTGGGATTCTCGAGCACGGCCTTGTACGTTTGGGAAGATCCGATCGCGCTGACGATGCCCTCGCCGACGCGGGCGATAATCGTCTGTTCGGTGGCACCGCCGATGAGCTGCCGGATGTTGGTGCGGACGGTGACGCGGGCTTTGGCTTTGAGCTGGATCCCGTCCATCGCTACGGCGTCGATGGACAACCTGCCCCGCTCCAGGTCGGGCACGTCAATCACTTTCGGGTTCACGCTGGTGTTGATTGCGTCCGTAATATCACGCCCGGCTAGATCAATGGCGCACGCCTTGGTCCAATCCAAGGTCAGGACGGCCCGGTTGGCGGCAATCATGGCTCGGGTGACGTTGCCGAGGCGACCCCCGGCGAGGTAGTGACTTTCCAGGTCGTTCACCGTCATGTCGTGGATGCCGGATTTGACGAGCTGAATCTTGGCGAACACGACAGAGTTCATGTCGACTTTGCGCAGGCGCATGCCGATCAGGTCGGTCATCCTCACGCCGGCGTTGCTCATGTAGGCCTGGAGCCAAAGGCGGAAGAACTGGGCGATGACGAAAAGAAAGGCAAAGAGGACCACGCCGCCGAAGCCGGCGACAATCCACCAACCGGACCACTCCGGTGACTGCGCCAGAGCCAATCTAATGTACGGACTCATGAGTCACTCTCTCACCGGTACGTGCAGGCAACGACCGCGGCGATGGATTGCCACGTGCTGGTTGCGTATCCTGGTTCACTCCCGGATCCCGGCACCGATCGGCAGGGAACACCTCACTCTCTTGATGACACGGCTGTCGTAGGCCCTCTTGCACCGGGGTGTGCGACGCCAGGAATGCACGCCATGCCTTGCGATTTAGGCGAAGGCTGCTTCGATAGGAAAGACTGGTTACCAGCAGAAACAGGGGCTTGCGCCTTCGCAAGAAGCTTCCCCATACGCGGCGCAAGATGTGCCACGGCGAATAGAAAACCCCATCGCATGTCCCCATCTCCCTAACGATGTCCCCATAAGGGAAATGCCGGTACCGGGCAACGGGAAACGTCAGCGTGTACCATTTCCAATCCTCCGGAAAGCTATTCGCCACGAGTCGGCACTCCGATTCCATCTCGCTCCACAGTCGGGTGCCGGGCAGCGGCGTAAGGAAGAGCGTGTTGAGGACGTCTAGGCCATAGCGGATGCCCGCCTCCGCGATCCGCCTGCCAATGCCCGGCTCATCCGTGTCCAGGCCCATAATGAACGAGCCGGCCACCAGGATTTTATGGCGCTGGATACGACGGACGGAGGCCGCGAAGTCGCGCCCGTCGAGCATGTTGAACTTCTTGCCGACCTCCTTCAATCCTTCGGCGGTCGGCGATTCAAAGCCGATGAATACGCCGGCGCACCCGGCCTTGGCTGCCAGCATCAGCAACTCCTCGTCGTCAGCCATGTTGATCGTCACCTGGGCGATCCATCGTTTGCGGAGTCTCGCGCGGATCATCGCCCGAAACAGCTCCTTCGTGCGGGCGATGTGGCTACGGCTCGTGCCGATCAGATTGTCGTCGACGACAAGAACGAGCTTCTCTCGAATCTGGCTAAACTCCTGAACTACGTGGTCAATGGACCGCTGCCGGTAACGATGTCCATTGAAGGCCGTCACGCTGCAGAAGCTGCAATTGAGCGGACAGCCACGCGTGGTCTGAATCGAACCAAATGAGTAATCGCCGGTCAATAGGTCATCTCGGGCGGGCGGAATCTCATCCATGTCCGCGTGCGCGCCCTCGTATTGAGGCTGTAAGGCACCGCGCCGGACGTCAGCCAGGACCTGAGTCCACACTTCCTCAGCCTCACCCGTTACCACCGAATCCACGTGCGCCAGGGCCTCTTCGGGGCGCATGGTGGCATGAATACCACCCATCACTACCGGCACGCCCCGGTTGCGAAACTCACTTGCCACTTCGTAGGCGCGGGTCGCCTGCGATGTAAACGCGGTAACCCCCACGAGGTCCGGTCGCGCGAGGGCTGCGTAGTCGGGCACGCGCATATTCTCATCGAAGATGGTGATTTCCCACTCCGGTGGGGTCAGTGCCGCCAGCGTAGTCAGCCCCAATGGCTTCCAGACACGGTAGCGATTCCAGCGGTTCCCCTTGAGTTGGGTGGGGCTTACGAACGGGTTACGCGGGTTGATCAGATACAGGCGAATGGCGGCAGTCCTTTCATGTTTCACGAGCCCCGACCCGGGTGATCCGGAGGGGCTTGGGCAGTTGTGTCAGCGTCCCGCTCAAGCCAGCGGATGCACTGACGTACTCCTTCGGCGTGATCCTGGGCCGAGTCCTCATTCCCGCCGCGGTCGCTGCTGCCTCGGACGTACGGCTGGGTGGGAGCCCGACCTGTACTGAAGGCCCTGACGATTGCCCCTTTCGACACTCTCATCCGGATCCACCTTCTTCTTGGACGAAGGAGCGTTGGAGCAACTCCCTTTCTTTCTGGCCATGCGCTCGCAGGTTGTCAAGAAAGCGCTCGAGATCCGCACATACTTGCCCGAATCCACCGGCGTCGTCCCGCGAGACATGGTCCAGTCGTAGTATGATTCTTTCGAGATTGGCATGCAGATCTGCGCGTTCGTTCCTCAACGCCCCTACTTCTGCGGTCAAATGTGGATTGGCGTCTGTGATGAGGTGCAAGTAACCAGCGTGATCTGCAAGGACCTGTATGCGGGTCAGGTGGCGTTCAAGGGACCACGTGTGGAAACGCAACGTCGAGAGTTTGTGGCTGTTTCCGCGACCCCGCGTCATCCACTGTAGGGCGGTTCGGAGCGATTGCTCGACGCCCAGCAGGATTGCAAGCTCGACCTCGGCCTGCCGGGCCATCTCCTGCGCTTCGGTTGGGTTATATGCTGTTGACTCAGGATGCTGCATGGAGTCTCTGTTCAATTCGCCCGGTCCAAGAAGCTCATCACCCGGTTTGCGACGAGGTAGTTCCATCGGCTACTCGCTCCCGGGCGTGATTCGGCGCAGCTTCAGTCTTGCACCGATCTCGGTGCCGCTGACATCGAGTGTCAGTGCGGCCATCGCCTTCGCCACGGCCGCGTCCAACAGCAGTACGTTTCTGCCCTCATGGGTGAAGGCCGTGTCGTTGGGGCGCGTCCGATCCAGGCTCAGCCTCCAGCCACCTGCCCTTCGTGTGAATCTCAGGGCCACCCCCTGCCTGGGGTTTTTTCGAGTCAGTTTCCTCGACAAGCGATCCAGTGCGCCGGATGTAACCGTAAACATATATCACCATTCGTTCTAAGCAATGCCGTATTCGTCCGGCAAACAGAACTCACCCGCCCCTTGCGGGCGATCCTACGTCTTATGGCCGTATCAGCCATCTGCAAGAGTTCACACGCCTGTGGCGTGACAATTCCTGACCGCACCTTGAGCCGTTCGTTAGCCGGCGCGACTTTGGTCTCCATCCGCCGTGTCGCGGCCTGGATCTAAAGCCTTGCCCGCTCAGCCAATGACTCTGAGCAACCTCTCGACGATTTCATCCACGCCTTCGGGCGTTTCAGACATCCTCGCCTTGATGGCGGCGCGGATCTCGGATATCGGGGCGAAGCGCGGGGGAGACTAAACGTCAGTTCGCGAAAGCGCCATTCCCGCCGGGGATAGCTCCACTATATCTTCGCCCGGCGAGCCCGTTGGAGGCGGCCCAATACTCGCCTTTCCGCTACGCAAACCGACCGGGCCCGAGACCTCGCGACTACCGATTCCTGACACGGTGTTCATTCTCGTTGCGTCCATGCACGTCTCCCGTCATCCTTGTCGCGGGTGGCATCCCGCTGAAGGACGACTCCAATGATTCCGGCGGATGGACTAACGATCTATCAGGCCCTTCGTCGGACGGTTGACCAAAAGCCGTAGGACCAGAGTGCCTTACGCGGGCACTGGCGTACCATGGCCCACCCAGCGATGGTGAATAGCCTTCCATTGCAGAGCTTGGAACACCCCGGCCACACCCACGACAATACAGACCAGTCGAGTTAGAACCGTTGCGTCACCGAGCAGTGCCGCCACAAGATCGAAGCGGAGCAGACCGACCAGCCCACAGTTCAGTGCGCCAACGACGACCAAAACCGCCACAAGAACATCGATGAACTTCATTCGGGTGTGTCCTTTGCCTTATTCCACAGTCCCATGTTTCACCAGAGATAGCGCTTCGCCCCGCGATGTCCTTGACGAATGTCACTCGCTCATGCGTCCGCCGTCATCATCCCACCCGTCCGACTCCTTTTTCGGTGCCGCTGGGCCCGGGTCACTTCCACTCCACGTGTCTGAAGGCACGGTGTGGGCGAGCAAAAACACCTGCACCACCGTGCCGGTCGACGCCTCGACCTCCGCGGTCGCTTCGCGCACCTCAGCTCCGGTGATGCGCGTGATCTCCCGCCGCAGCGGCTCCGAGGCTGTTGTGAAGAGCTGTCGATGAAACTCGCGTATCTGGGCAGCACCGTCCTGCCTCTTGGCCAGGGCCATCTCGGCTGGCGACAAGGTCCCCCGTAGCGTGATGACCAGCGTGTCCTCGCTCAAGACGACGCTGACCCTACTGGGTAGCCGGCCCGTCGTTTGCCGCTCGAAAGCCCTGGCAACCTGGGCGATCTGTTGCGCCTTGCTCGAATCGGACTTATCCATCGGATTCGTCCCTGGGGATCGCATTCACCCCGCGTCACGCCAAGCCAAAAAAAAGCCGACGTGGCCAAACACCCGAAGGTGCTCAACCACGTCGGCTTACTCTTCAACGAGCCACCCGGCACGGCCGGGTTGCCCTTCATAAAGTCATCCGAAAGCGTCGATCGGAGCCCTAGTAAAGCGTACAACGGCCCCCCTCAGTGCTATAGTATATCACATTGGCGCAGCGACGGTTGCCCGATTCCTGAAGAATAAGTAGATTCTTGGCCCGGTGTTCGATATCCTGCTCTGCAGGTTACGATTAGCGGGATCACTGGGTCTCGCTCTTGAACGAGTAAACGTCTCGTCCGTGCCAGGCTCCGACCGCTACGCGGGGCAGGTTGGATGTCACAATGAAAACACAGGGAGAAATCGAGGCTGCCATAAGCGAGGGCATCAGGCGCTTTGAACAGGAGTTCATGGGCAGGGGCCCCAAGGATATTCACTCCCATTTGGTTGACAACCTCGTCGTGATCCGCCTCCAGGGCGTTCTGACGGCAGCCGAGCAGCATCTCGTCCAGTCGCTGCCGAGCGAAAAGGGCAGGGGCTTGCTCAAGCAAGTGAGGATCCAGTTGGTCGAAACGGCCCGGCCGGTCTTGGAATCGATGGTTCTGGAAGTCGCGGGTGTCAAGGTAGTGAGCCTACACCACGACATCAGCACCACCACCGGCGAAGAGATCGTGGTCTTCACTTTGGCCGAATCGCCACTTGTCCGGGAGAAAAAGAGAAGTTAGCCGCCCCCGTCATGCAGCCCACTGTGCATCGTGGCACACCCGTGGACAGGACAAATGGGATTGTCTTGCGGGAGTCTCTTTCCCGCCAGCATGTGAGCGATATGGGTGCGCGCGACCCTGCTCACGCTTCGCACGACGTACGCTTCGCCGTGATGCCCGGCTCTTGTGAGTGTCTGCTGTCGCGCCGACCGAACTCGTCCTAATCTACCGCGACTTCGGTGTTCTCTGATCGCGCGGACGAAACCTCTTGGTCGCGGTTGACCCGATGTTCGCGTTTATCAGCCGCCTTCTGCGATTTCTTGAGTTCACGCTGCCGTTTTTCGTTCTCGCGCTCGCGTTTACGAACTGACGTTCTTCTCTTAGCCATACCAACTCCGGTGCTCGCGGACGTAACCCCGGGCATCCTCGGCTGCTGCTCCAAACCTCTGTTCCACCACGCGGTCGGTGAACCATTGAACGGCTTTCGTATAGGAGCATGTCGAGCCATCATGGCGAACGGCTTCTGGCCAAACGTCCGCCTCACACCATCCGTCAGTAGAGCCACCTGTACACGGCGCTACCGTAGACCCGTCGTCTGAAACGACGCACGTCCAGCCCGCGCGGTACATATCGAATCGGAATCAGTTGGAACTCTTATTGGCTGACCATAAGGGAGCAGTCTGCAGAATGCGGGCTGACCGAAGGTGACGCGTCGTACCTCATTGACCGGTGCCGTGATTCTGAAGCCGGTCACCCGTCTCCGGCGACTTCAACACAAACGCAGTGGTGTCGAAGATGAGATAGAGGACATCTCGTCCGAACGGAGATCCGCGAGTTCTCTTGATGGCCACTCGCTTCTCGCGTCTGAGGTACCTGCCGCACACGTGCAGCATTTGTCCTCAGAAAAAGTCGCCGCCGCCCGGAAACTTGACGGGTTTATTGTCGAGCTGACGCAGCCTACTATGGTGCGTCTTGCTCCAGCGACTCGCACCAGGTTTTCGGCCGGGAGTCCGATACGGTCTTGCCCCTTGCCGGCTGAGTGCGGGGCTACCAAAGAACCTTGGCGCCGGATTGAAGATCGCGCTACGGATCTGCGAAAGGACTGTCATGAGCGGGTCAACCGAAGAACAAGCACGGGACGTTATTCTCGAATCTGTCGCCGATGGTGTCTTTACTGTTGACGAAGGTTGGCGGATCACGTCGTTCAATCGTGCAGCCGAGCAAATCACCGGAGTGTCACGAGAATCTGCGATCGGACAGCAATGCTGCGACGTGTTCCGGGCGAGCATTTGCGAGAGCCAATGCGCATTGAAGGAGACGCTTCGTACGGGGCGTCCGATTGTGAACCGGGCGATATACATCCTCGACGCTGATGGTCGGCGGGTCCCCATCAGTGTCTCCGCAGCGGTGCTCAAAGATACAGATGGAAGCATCATCGGCGGGGTCGAGACGTTTCGGGACCTCAGCATGGTCGAAGAGTTGCGCAAGGAACTAGAAGGCAAGTATACCTTCCTCGACATTGTTGGTCGCAGCCCGAGCATGCGGCGGCTGTTCGAGATTTTGCCACAAATCGCCGACAGCGATAGCACTGTATTGATTGAGGGTTCCAGCGGAACCGGAAAGGAGTTGTTTGCACGCGCAGTTCACAGCCTCTCGCCTCGCCGTGATAAGCGTTTTGTTGCGATCAATTGCGGTGCCCTTCCAGATACGCTCTTAGAATCGGAACTGTTCGGCTACAAGGCTGGTGCTTTCACGGACGCCCGAAAGGACAAGCCTGGGCGGTTCGCCTTGGCTGACGGTGGTACGATATTCTTGGATGAGATTGGTGACGTATCTCTGGCACTCCAATCCAGATTACTCCGCGTATTGCAGGAGCGCGTCTTCGAACCCCTTGGATCGGTCAACCCCGTCAGCGTGAATGTGCGCGTCGTTGCAGCGACCAACAAGGATCTCCGTAAGCTCGTTCGGAAGGGAACGTTTCGGCAGGACCTCTTCTACCGGGTCAACGTGATAGGCCTTCAGGTGCCGGACCTCCGTGACCGTCGAGAGGACATCCCGCTCTTAGCCGAACGGTTCGTGACCCGATTCAACCGTCTCCAGGACAAGAATGTCGCTGGGGTCTCCGAACAGACCTTGGGCATCCTCATGGAGCACGATTATCCGGGTAATGTGCGGGAGCTGGAGAACATCATCGAGCACGCGTTTGTGCTTTGCAGAGGTGGGCTGATTGAGCCCCACCATCTTCCCCCTGAGCTGCGCGGTGACCTTCCTCCAACCGGACCGCGCACCATCGGTGGGCAGACGTTGAAGGCATTGGAGACCTTGCACATCGCCGATGCCCTTCGCCGCCATGGGGGCAACCGGACGGGCGCCGCAAGAGAGCTGGGCATAAACCCGAGCACTCTGTATAGGAAGATCAAGTCCCTGGGCATTGCCATACCGGACGAGCGCCCGCGCAACCGGTAAACTCTTATTGCATTTTGCATACATCTATCGACTCATCTATGGCATGCTGCAACGTTGGTCGGGTAACAGTGACGCACATAATGTTCCGTAACTTCCTTCCTGAAAAGGAGTTAGGTGAAACAATCCCTGTCTCCGTTCCTTGGTTAGCACTTTGCTGCACCGTCTGCCGATGAGAGTCGCTCTGCCAATCTGGGATGAACGGGTCTCCCCGGTCTTCGATGTCGCGAGCCGATTGTTGGTCGTGGACCTTGAAGGCGGCCGGGAGGTGTACCGCACAGAGGCGGCGTTGGATGAGCCTGAGGCGGGGCGACGGGCGCAACGCCTGGCTCAACTCAATATTGATCTGCTCATCTGCGGGGCGATCTCAACGGCGTTGGAAGCCATGCTGGCCTCGGCAGGAATCGACGTGACACCACAGACCTGCGGTCCTGTCGAGGAGGTCCTCAAGGCATTTGTACACGGGCGGTTGACCGGTGAGGCGTTCCTGATGCCGGGCGCCTGTGACCGACGGCGGGTCCGACGCGGGCACGGAAGTAGCCGGGCAGATTCCAAGGTACGAGGAGACAGGGTGTGAGGGTGGCTGTCACATCACGCGGCCCAGAGGTATCGAGCGAGGTCGATGCCCGATTCGGCCGAGCCAACTTCTTCGTGGTCGTCGATACCGACACGGGGCAGTTCACAGCGCATGACAATGCACAGAATCTCAGCCCAATACAGGGCGCCGGGGTCCAGGCTGCCAAGAACGTTTTGGACCTGGGTGTGAATGTGGTCATTACTGGGCAGATCGGGCCCAAGACACTCACAACACTCAAGGCAGGTCGTGTCATGGCCTATGTTGGGGCTGCGGGGTCCGTCAGCGATGCTGTCGGGAGACTCAAGGCGCACAAGCTGAACTGCCTCAATAAGGCCAACGTCGACATTGACTTGACATAATCCCCAGGGAGGGGCATTCGCGCTCACGGAGATAAACGAGCTAAACACAACGGTACCAGCGGATATGACCGGGACGATGGGTCTTCGGAGATGACCAGGCATCCGCCGGGTCTGCGACGCCCGGGTTCGGGGGAGGAGGTCGGGGCCGCGGGCGACGGCAGTGCTACGACATGATGTGACCTTCTTCGAGGTGCTGTCCGTTCATCGCAGGACGTTGTATGGTGCCATAAGCATGACGCCCTGATGGAAGCAAGCGGTCGAAGCTTAGACTGCACAGTTGCTAAAGATGTTGGAGAAGTTGAGCGATTCGCTGGCGTGGAACCTACGAACCAGGAAGAAGCGGCGGAACTGCAACAAAACAGAAACTGGGGCCGCGCCGCCAACGCTGCGGCTGGAGCACTCGCCGATGTCGCGTCAGCGCTTATCGGCGGGGGCAGCGACGTGGTGGCGGCCCCGACTTTTTCCTGCCGCGGGTCTTGCACAAGTTTCACCTGACGACTCGTGGGGGGTGCCAGAGGCTCCGGAAAGTGCAATGGTGGCGTGACGGGCAGGATCGCAGTGCCGCCCGCGACGCATTGGCTAGGTCAAGAGGTGATGCCCGCATCCGAAGCACCGGTGCAACTGCCCAGCCAGCGGTTCGAGTGGTTAGGCAGGGGACAACACGATCGGGGGAGAAGTCCAATGAGAGGCGGTTTTAACGTCAGAGTCCTCTTAGGAAGTGTATTAACAATAGGTGGGTTGGCGGCCTCTCCATCAGCCGCGTCCAACGACTTCGACGCAAATGGATATGTCGATTACCGTGACTACTTCCACTTTGTGATCTGCCTATCGAACTCCGGACCGGGAGTCAGCCCAAGTACCCAATGGTGCATCGATCTGCTCGATGCTGACGTTGACGGCGACATCGACCTTGCCGACTACGCTCAGTTTGCCCGAACACTGGGCCACCTTCCTATGCCCTTGAAGGACTATCTGGGCAACGTCATCACAGTAGGCTCAACCGAGCCCTATAGCAGGCGGCAGACGTGCGGTGAATGCCACGAAGTCGACCATGTTGCCAACGGAATCATGTTCCAGCAGGGACGGGCCGACGTTGCGGGGCAGCTCGATATGCGAAACGACTACTACGACGACGGACGTCAGTGGATCAAAAGATCCGGTCGTTACGGCAAATGGGGGCAGTCCTTCATCAGGTTGCTGGCGGCTAAGGAAAATGCCGCCGAGTCTGAGATCGATCAGACTGCGTTCGCATGGGCTCGCGACTGTGGCGGCTGCCACCCTGGTGGTGGGCCAAGCGAACGTGACCGCGATGATTTGCTCTTCTATGACGAACTAACGGGAAGGTTTGGCTATGAACTGCTGGGAAAGACCCCAGAGGAAGTTCGTCTGGACGGCGATTATAGCCTCTTGGATTATTCGACAGGTGCGGTAACTATGGCACCATGGGAGGTCACGGGGGTATCGGAGCCCGATTGTCTGGTCTGTCATCGCGCGGGGCGCACCTGGCAGAACGGTTGGGACATGAACTGGGGTTGGCGTTCAGCGACCCTCGCCGCCGGGAGCAGTCTGGTGGATGACGCAGGGCAACCCGTACCGGCTTTTTTGGCGGCGGGGACGGCAGGGCAGGGCTGGTACTCCAGGCTGGATATGCAGGGCTTCCCCGGCCTGTGGCCTCGCGCATCGGTGCTCCAGATCGACTATTCCGTCGGCGTCGCCAATGGCAGCCTGGTAGTTGGCGATGACGATACCGTGTCTTTGGCTCCCACATCCGTGACGTGGCCCCCACGAGACCGGGCGTGCTGGAGCTGTCATCTCTGTTTCGGAGTCATGACGGGAACAGTGTGGTTCGACGACACGAACGTCATGTACCGGAAGTTCAACAATCTCAATGATGACGATCCAGCCAACGACATCCCGCCGGAAAGAAGCACGGCGTGTACGGTGTGCCACCCTGGAGACTTTGACCACAACTTTGCCAAAGGGAACAGTCTCCAAGTCCAGTTTCGAAACGAGCTGGATTGGGTCAATCTCCGATCGTGCCGCTCGTGTCACCTTGCAGACAGTCCGACTCGACACCCGGACGCGCCCATGATCCCCAATCCGCAGACTTCGGATGAGATGCACCGGGTGCCGGGTTTTGATCATGTATCGTGCCAGGGTTGTCACATTCCTTATGGGTTGGCTTCGGCTCTGCTGTTTCGCGATATCACCGTGGGAACGGTTGGCATGACTTCACAGTATTTGTCAGCGGATCCACTCAATCCCACCGATCCTGACAAAAGCCGATGGTATCCTACATTTATGCTCAAAGAGGATGTCGATGGTGTCTCACGGCTGTTTCCGGTCAACATCTGGATCACCATCTACTGGGGAGACTGGGATCGCAATGGTACACCCGATGATTTCAGCGACGACATTGTCACACCGATCAGTGTGTGGCGCATCGACCAGGTCACCGGTGGCATCCTCCCTGTTGTGACTGACGACAACGGCGATGGGCAGCCCGAGATCAACCGCCCAGAGGAGATCCTTGCCTATATCCAACGGCTCAAAGACGTTGACCCATATGGTGTCCAGGTCGCTGCCAACCCCGTGCTTGTCAAAGGGATCTTCGTCTGGTACGAAGACCCTGAGGCACCCGACGGTGTAAGCTACTTCTCGACGCAGGGAACGGGTGGTTCAATCGAGTGGTATCCCTATCTTTGGGGAATGGACCACAATGTCCGTCCCAAGGAGGAGTCGTTGGGCTATGCCCCACCCGGAGATACGCAAGCCGGTTGTCGACACTGTCATAGCCCAGGAACGTTCAACTCTCCCGTGTTCGATCGCAGAGTACTTGTTGATCCCTATGGGCCTGATGGACAGCCGCTCTATCTGACGGTCAGAGGGATGACAGGCATGAATCCGCCGTAGTCCGTGAGAACTGCAGAATCGGTGGCTGAAAAAGGAGAGGTGGACGCCACCGGCCGGGGCTGCTGCCAGAGTGACGCTTCTGAGACGACGTCGGTCTCGCTGGCAATTGCCGACAACTCTTGGCCGAACGCTTACGGCAATACGCACGGTCGCCGGGCGATCACTTCTGATGGCTAGAAACAACCTGACAGGGACGGTACACACACCGGACAGTTCGCTAACTTACTGGAAATACTCAAGTGTTGCCGTATCGGACACCAGGGTGCTC
>CAYOQG010000162.1:0-13087 GCA_964405925.1 uncultured Phycisphaeraceae bacterium
GATTAGTAAAGGATGCAAACGAACGCTTGAAGGCCGTTTGCAGCGTCACCCTGGACGGAGAGTTCGTTGTTCGAGACGTCAAAGTGGTCGAGGGAACCAACGGGTTGTTCGTGGCCATGCCTTCGCGAAAGCTCACCTCCGCCTGCCCGAAATGTAGAACACAGAACCACCTGCGGGCCAGACACTGCAATGAGTGTGGAGCCAAGCTGCCCCAAGCACGGATCCCGACCGACAACGACGGTCGCGAGAAGGTGCACCGCGACATCGCCCATCCGATCACCGCAGCCTTTCGACAGACGGTGCAGCAACACGTACTCGAGGCCTATCACGACGCAGCCGATAGCGAGGGGCTGGAAGACGATGTGGATGTCGACGTGGACAAGGAGGCAGAAAACTCGGGAAGCGAGTACGACTCCATCATTGCCGATCTAAGATCGGGTACCCGGTTCGAGGGTAGCGGCAACAAGGAGCGAGACGATGCCGACCGTGACCAGTCCCGGCGCCGGAAACGGGGTCGTCACCCGCGGGAGCCCAGAGCAGAGGAAGCCGCAGGCAGACCGGTGGAGGCAAGACAGGCGACACCCAAGGACGAGGTTGCCAAGCACGCAGACCCCGAGGACGACTTCGGAGCGGACCTCGACGAGACGAAATCGCGTGATGAGCATGAACGCGACACGGTGGGCACATCGACGACTGATTCCAGGGACCGGCCCTCTGACTCGTTCGGCGTTGAGAACGACGATAGCGAATCCAAGCGCAAGGAGGATCAGGACGACGACAGCACCCCGTTCGGCGAAGGGTTGCTGTAGCAACCTGTTGAAAAAAAGGCTGATTCGTGTATCTCAGTCTAGCGTCACCCCTTGTGGGTGACGAAAAAAGGGAGTTGAACGCCGCCTACTGGGGACGGCGCTACATTCTTCAACGGACTGATAGGCGGGTGGCACGGGTCGGCGCAGACGACCCGTGAGGTCTCGTGCGTTGCGTGGCAAGGTCGGCGCAGACGGCCCGTGAGGTCCCATGCGTTGGGTGGCACGGGTCGGTGAAGACGACCCGTGGGTTTCGGCACGATGGAGCCACGTTGCGACTGACGCGCATTCAGCTTCCCCCCTTACTAAGGGGGATTGAGGGGGGTTAACGGGAGTCCTTAAACCTCCGCTATCCCTCTTGAGCGGCGAGGGTTAATGAGGGTGCTTGAACCTCCCCCAACCCCTCCTTATCAAGGAGGGGAGCTACGTAGGGTCCGCCATGCGGACCAAAACTGGAGTTGCTTGGCAAGGCGCCCCTACCAGACTGAGCCGCGACCGCAAGGAGCGGAACCGGCGTTTCGTAGAGTGCCGATCGCTTGACAGTACTCTTCCAACGGATGTGATACATGGCCACCGAAGCAGACACCATGGAAAAGATCGTCGCCTTGTGCAGGCGGCGGGGCTTCATCTTTGGCAGCAGCGAAATCTATGGCGGGATCGGTGGGTTTTGGGACTACGGCCCGCTCGGCACCGAGCTGAAGCGCAACATCAAGGACGCCTGGTGGTCCGACATGGTCCGCAATCCGCCACCCGGCCCCAACGGCGCTGAATATCAGATGGTCGGCGTCGACTGCTCGATCATCATGAACCCCAAGGTCTGGGAAGCCTCCGGCCACGTCGGCGGATTCAACGATCCGATGCAGACTTGCCGGCAATGCAAAAAGCACCTCCGCGCTGATCAAGTATGGGAGGGTATCAAGGAGAGCGAATGGGCAAAGTCGCTGGGCCAACTCTACCAAGAAAAGGGTAACGTGACTGGGGTAGACCTGAAGACGTGGGCACAGAAGAAAGGGCGCAAGCTCGCGCCGGGGCTCGCACTCGTCCGGAACCCCGACGTGACGCTTTCCTGGCTCGCAGAGCGAGTGGAGGAGAAAGGCTCGGCGATCGACCCGATCGAGATTCTGCAACATGTGGCAACTGAACAGCTTGCGCGAACTGGCTTGGTGACGCCGTGTCCTCACTGCGGTGGCGATCTGACGGAACCACGGCAGTTCAACCTCATGTTCGAGAGCCATGCCGGTGCTGTTAAGGACGAGGCTAGCAAGGTCTACCTCCGCCCGGAGACGGCTCAGGGCATTTTCGCCAACTTCAAGAATGTCGTCGATTCGTCACGGGTCATGGTCCCATTCGGCATCGCCCAGATCGGCAAGAGCTTCCGGAACGAGATCAATCCGCGGAACTATACGTTTCGGTCGCGGGAGTTCGAGCAGTACGAGATCGAGTTCTTCTGCCACCCGTCCGAAGCAGCCATGTGGTACGAATATTGGCGCGACTTGCGGCACAAGTGGTACGTCGATCTCGGTCTGAAAAGTGACAAGCTCCGCCTCCGCGACCACGCGGCTGACGAGCTGGCCCACTACGCCGAAAGCTGTGCCGACGTCGAGTATGACTTCCCCTTTGGTTTATCCGAGCTCGAGGGCATCGCCAACCGGACCGACTTCGACCTGAAGGCCCACATCGAGCATAGCGGCAAGGACTTGTCCTACTTCGACGATCAGCGGAAGGAGCGGTTCGTGCCCTACGTGATCGAGCCGTCGGGCGGTGTGGATCGCAGCGTGCTCGCGTTTATCACCGAAGCGTACACCGTCGACGAGAACCGGGCGAGCCCGGAGTTTATGAACTTCCACCCGCGTCTGGCTCCGATTAAGGCCGCCGTGTTCCCCCTGGTCGCTAAGGACGGTCTGCCGGAGATCGCCGAGCCGATCTATCGTGACATCAAAAAGCAGCTGCCGTGCCAATACGACGCCAAGCAGTCGATCGGCAAACGCTACGCCCGTATGGACGAAGCCGGCACACCCTTCTGCTTCACCATCGACGGCCAGACCAAAGAGGACGGCACCCTCACCGTCCGCGACCGCAACGACGCCAGCCAGATCCGGATCGACAAATCACGCTGTTTAGAGTACCTTCGTGAGAGACTGCCGATCTGAAACAGCCAAGTCGTCGTGGTATGGTTACTGCTGGGGGAGCAGTATTGATGGCTGGAGGACGGATGAGCCGAGCTGAGAGCCCATTAGACAAAAACCCCCTCTTTGGACAGCTTCCCCTGGAGCTATCCGAGAACCTCCGGCGGGACAATCCGTGGTGGACGGCCCAGGCATCTCCGGCTCTGCCGACGTTCCACCGTTGGCCATTTGACCGCCTGAGGCATTTGCTCGACAAGGGACTTGCACCCGCAACAGTGCTTCGAGGCCCGCGGCGCGTGGGGAAGACGATCCTGCTGCGCCAGGTGATGGAAGCCCTGTTGGAGGAGGGCGTGACGGCTGACCGTCTTCTGTACGTTTCGTTCGACGAGCTTCCTACGCTGGAAGCGATCAAAGAACCCATCCTCGCGATAGCGCGCTGGTACGAGGAACAGATTCTGAAGGATTCGTTCAACGAGGCCGATCGGCGGGGTAAGCCGGCGCTTCTGTTCTTCGACGAGGTTCAGAACCTGAGCGCGTGGGCACCGCAGATTAAACACCTTGTCGACAACCATCGCGTCCGCGTTCTGCTCACCGGAAGTTCATCGCTCCGCATCGAATCGGGTCGCGACAGCCTGGCAGGACGCATCGCGACAATTGACCTTGGCCCGCTGTTACTCCGTGAAATCGCCGGGATGCGATTCGCGGAGCGCACAAAGCCAATCTGGCCAGACAACGGCCTCGATCATCTGATTCGTGCGCAGTTTTGGGAAGAGGCGAAGGAGCATGCCCGGCAGCATTGCCAACTTCGCACGAAGGCGTTCGCCGCATTCTCAGAACGGGGTGCCTATCCTGTGGCACATGAACGAGCGGATGCCCGCTGGGAAGAGATCGCAGACCATTTGAATGAAACGGTCATCCGGCGAGCAATTCAACATGATCTACGTCTCGGGGAGCGCGGGAGAAAGCGCGACGAGAAGCTCCTTGAAGAAGTATTCCGGCTCTGCTGCCGCTATGCCGGGCAGGCTCCCGGGCAAAGCGTGTTTGTGCCCGAGATCAAGCAGGCGCTTGCGGGAAACATCGGATGGAACAGGATTCTGAACTATCTGCGATTCCTTGATGGAACATTGTTGATCCGTCTGGTTCAGCCCCTGGAACTGCGTCTCAAACGGCGAAAATCGCCGCCGAAGATCTGCCTGTGCGATCACGCCTTGCGGGCGAGCTGGATGCAGGAGGTCGTCCCCCTGGATTCGGAAGGACTCGCCTCAAACCCACACCTGACCGACCTGGCCGGGCACTTGGCCGAGAGCACGCTTGGATACTTCTTCGCATCGATTCCGAACCTCGACGCGGCACACTTCCCTGCCCGTGCGGCGGAGCCCGAGGTTGACTTCGTGCTAACCGTCGGCACGCGCCGAATCCCCGTTGAAGTGAAGTACCGCAGGCGGATCGATCCACACGATGATACGCGAGGCCTGCGTGCGTTCCTCGAGAAATCGGTCTATAATGCACCCCTCGGACTGCTGGTGACTTTGGACGACGACGTGGAGGTTCTCGATCCCCGCATCGTGCCAATCTCATTGTCCGCCTTGATGTGGTTAAGGTAGCCGCGGCCGCAGCTACCCGCAACCACGGAATTCTGTTGCAGCGCAGTCAAACTACATCCCCGTATCAATGCGATCCCAGGCCGTCGATCGACAAACGCTACGCCCGCATGGACGAAGCCGGCACCCCGTTCTGCTTCACCATCGACGGCCAGACCAAGGACGACGGCACGCTCACCGTCCGCGACCGCAACGACGCCAGCCAGATTCGGATCGACAAATCACGCTGTCTGGAATACCTTAAGGACAACCTGGGGCTGTGAATTCTCTGCCGCGAGAAGGCGTTGGGGCTCGCAAGATAGACCCGATCGGTTTTTCTTGCGATCTGGGTTGCGACTTGGTTCGGCATGTGGTAGGGTTTGGAGTCGTCACAAGCGAGTCTAAGTATGACCCGACGATCAACATCACCGAACTGCACCCATTTATTCGACATGCGGCCCGACGGCCGCCAGATCATTCACGGCGATGCAGCCGCGGTGCTACCGCGGATGCGTGCCTCCTCGTTCCGATGCTGCATCACCAGTCCAGCGTATTGGGGACTTCGCGACTACGGATGTCCCGGCCAGATAGGGGCCGAAGAGCAACTTGAGGAGTACCTGGAGCGCTTAACGGCGATCTTTCGTGAGGTTCGACGGGTCCTTCGCCGGGACGGCACACTCTGGCTGAACCTCGGGGACTCGTACACAAGCGGCAACCGCCGCTGGCGCGATTCCGATAAGAAAAACCCTGCCCGCGCGATGTCGTATCGCCCACCGACACCAAGAGGGCTAAAACCGAAGGATCTTATTGGTGTTCCTTGGCGCCTAGCGCTGGCACTGCAGGCCGATGGTTGGTATCTCCGTTCGGATATCATCTGGCACAAACCGAATTGTCAACCTGAGTCCGTCAGGGATCGTCCGACTCGCGCACACGAGTATCTTTTTCTTTTTTCCAAGAGTGAAGACTACCTATATCATCGCGACGCAATCATGGAGCCCGCAAACGGTAACGGGCGCCCCCGAAACAGGCGGTCTGTCTGGAGCGTCAATACGGAGCCGTTTAATGGAGCGCACTTTGCGGTGTTTCCACCCAGGCTCATCGAATTGTGTGTCCGGGGAGGGTCTAACCGCGGGGATGCTATCCTCGACCCCTTCTTTGGTTCGGGGACGGTTGGGCAAGTCTGTGTTCAGCAGCAGCGGAGGTTTACGGGAATCGAGTTGAAGGAAGAGTACGTAAAGCTGGCGGAGGGAAGGCTGGGCTGGGGAGACTGACCGATGCCGTCCTCCACGACCTTTCATCCCCTCGACCCAAAGCTCCAGATATCTTTCTATTACCGACTGCGGACTGTTCGCGGGCAGTACTTGCTCGACGCGCTCCGCAAGACGGTCGGCGCAGTGGAGACTGCCGCGCTGGACCACGCCGTTTTCGTGCAAGAGCTCACATCGCGCATCGGACTGGAGAATCTCTGAATGGGCCGCCCGCGCAGGCTAAAGCCTGCAGGTCCGGACGATACATATTGGCGAGTTGTAGCTCGACGGAGTATGATATGGTTACGACCGCGGTGGACTGTTCGCGGAGGGTGACTTGACTAAGGCACGATCCGGCAAAAGGTCTCGAAACAAGACACCGGCCCAGGCCGGCGGGCCGCAGTCGTTCGCAGTCTCGCAACGGCAAAGAGCAGACCGGCCACAGGGGGACCCCACACGGCTCGGTTGGCGGCGCTTGCTGCCCCTGCTGGTCATCGCAGCCGGTATCGTCGCCTACTGGAACAGCTTTGATGGAAAGCTGGTCTTCGACGATGAGAAACACATCCCCGACAACCCCCGCATCAAGAACGTACTGCCGCTGTCAGAGACCATGAGCGGGCGGCGTCCGATCGTCGATCTGTCGCTGGCCATCAATTATAGCCTGGGTACTCAGAGGGCAGAACGCAAGACCTGGGACCTTGGACTCCTTGACGTATTTCGTTCCAAGGAAGGCGAATTGAACCTCCGTGGTTTTCACGCCTTCAACTTGTGCGTCCACTTGCTAGCCGGTCTGACGCTCTTCGGAATCGTTCGCCGGACGGTGACGCGCGGCCCCTTTGACGAACGGGTGCGGACGGCCGGGCCGTGGCTTGCCCTTGTCATAGCGACGATTTGGATTGTGCACCCACTACAGACTCAAAGTGTCACCTACCTGGTCCAGCGTGCTGAGTCGATGATGGGGCTGTTCTACCTGCTCACCTTATACTGCGTGATCCGAGGTGCCGAGTCACGTGCGGGCATGGCGTGGTACCTGTGCGCCGTGATCGCCTGCGCGATCGGGATGGGCTGCAAGGCGGTTATCGTCACTGCACCACTCGTCGTGCTTCTTTACGATCGGGTGTTCTTGGCCAGATCATTTGCAGAGCTCTTCAATCGCCGTTGGCTTCTTTACGTAGGCCTGATCGCGGCATGCATCGTTCTGGTTCTATGCCGTGTCGTAAAGGGCGTCTTCGCCGGCTTGCTATGGGACCCGATCCCGGGAACCACAGTCGGTTTCTCGGTCACCTCGGTCACTCGCTGGGAATACCTGATCTCTCAGCCGGGCGTGATTGCCTATTATCTCAAGTTGTCGTTCTGGCCTCGGTCGCTCTGTTTGGACTATGCCTGGAACGTGGCAGAGCGCACGAGGGACGTCCTGCTGCCGACGTGCCTGGTGATCCTGCCGCTCATGGCGGCGACGATATGGGGATTTCTGCGTAAGCCTTGGGTGGGTTTTGTCGGGGCATGGTTTTTCATTGTTCTCGCTCCGACGTCGAGCTTCATTCCCATCAAGGATCTACTTTTCGAGCATCGCATGTATCTGCCGCTCGCCGCGGTGATCGTTATGGTTGTCGTCATCATCCACCATGGTCTACTCTATCTCGAGGAGCGTCGCGGGGTGGAAGCGTGGGGTCGCCGCGTCCTGGGGGCGATTCTTTTCGTGGGCGTCGTCGTGGCCTTGACGTATGGTACGATCCGACGCAACACCGACTATCACGACGCATTGGGCATGTGGTACGACGTGATCACCAAACGCCCCAGCAATCCCCGCGGGCACCTGGGTCTCGGTACAGCCGTCTTCGCCCTTGGCGAACAGGCAAGAGACCGCGGTGATCTGGAAACCGCGAGAGAATTGTTCATCCAAGCTGAAGACGAATTCACAGAAGCGGTCCACCTGAAAGAGTCGTACGCTGATGCGTGGTACAACCTCGGCAATGCACTCAATGAGAACGACAAACCCGTCGAGGCCATTGCGGCTTATCGAAAGAGCATGCGGTACAAGTCGCGGAACGCGAAGGCCCATTACAACCTGGCCAATGTTCTCAAGAACCTGGCGAGAGAAGAGAAGAATCCGGCTCGATACGAGGAGGCCATCATCGAGTATCGGCGCGCGATCGAGTACGACCCGGAGCACATCCGGGCCCATGTCAACCTCGGCAACACCTACAAGATTCTGGGCCGCTATGACGAAGCCATCGAGATCTACAACAGGGCCCTTCAGATCGATCCCAAGCACGCCAACACGCATCACAACTTGGGGGATGCCTATTTCCAGTTGGGGCGATATGAAGAGGCGCTTCGCGAGTTTGAGCTTGCCCTACAGTATGATCCCACCCATACACAAGCCCGGCGAGGCCGTGACGCCGCCCTCGCCAGGTTGCGCGAGCTGGGCGGCGAGTAGATCGGGTCGCGCTCCAGACATGCCGGGGCCGTTGGTTCCCGTCTTGCGGACATCGACTCATGCTCGCCGTTTGCTGCACATGGCTTCCTCAGATTCTGGTGATATCCTCTGCGATTTGGTGCTGGTACTGCGTAGTCGAGGTAGTCTGCAGCCCAAGGTGCGTGGCCAGTGCATTGCACCTGTAGGTCCCAGGTCCTCGGTTGTGCTATTGATCCGTTTTCGTAACCTACGCTGATGGCTGGCTCCCGAAAAATGGTCTGATGCGGATCGAGGGTCGTGGCGCGGTCGACCCTTCGCTGGAGTTTCGCTCGGGCGAGCAATGTAGAGCACTCGGTCGGTTCACCCCGGAGGACCATCCGGGGCTACGTTCGCGGCTATGGAGAATGATGCGATGGATCTTGATCCAGTGTTCCTTTCCCGGATCCAGTTCGCGCTGACGATAGCTTTCCACTACCTCTTTCCGCCTTTGACGATTGGTCTTGGTGTGCTCATGGTCATCATGGAAGGCGTGTACATGGTCACCAAGAATCGACAGTATGAAGCCATGGCAAAATTCTGGACGAAGCTCTTTGCCCTCGCCTTTGCCATGGGCGTGGCATCCGGGATCGTGATGGAGTTTCAGTTCGGCACCAACTGGGCCACGTACTCGCGGTTCGTGGGGGATATTTTCGGTTCCGCGCTGGCCGCCGAGGGCATCTTCGCGTTCTTCTTGGAGTCGGGGTTTCTGGCGATCCTCGTCTTTGGCTGGGATCGCGTGTCACCACGGATGCACTTCTTCTCGACTGTCATGGTCTCGTTGGGCTCGCTGTTCTCCGCCGTGTGGATCGTGGTTGCCAACTCGTGGCAGCAGACCCCCGCAGGGTATCACATCGTCGGTGAGGGTCTCGCCCGCCGGGCGGAGATCACCGATTTCTGGGCCGTCGTGTTCAACCCGTCGACCGTTGAGCGACTCACCCATGTCATCTTTGGGGCGTTCATTCTCGGCGGCTTCTTCGTTATGAGCGTCTCTGCGTACTATCTGCTGAAGCGCCGGCATGAGGATTTCGCCCGCAAGAGCTTCGCGATCGCCTTGCCGTTTGCGACGATTTTCTCGATTGCTGAGCTGCTCTCCGGCCACAGCCAGGCGGTAAACGTTGCTGCGACGCAACCGGCCAAGCTTGCTGCATTCGAGGGACATTTTGTCAGCAGCGACGGCGGCGCCCCGCTGTACATCTGGGGCATAGCGGATGAGGACGAGTTGCGGGTCAAGTTCGGGCTAGCCGTTCCCAAGATGCTGAGCTTGCTCGTGCACGGCGACCCAGACAGACCGGTGACAGCACTCGATGATCCTGGGATCGTCCCGGCGCAGAACGAGATGCCGCCTGATGTCAGCATTCGCGAGTATTGGCCGCCCGTCAATCTCAGCTTCCAGTTCTACCACCTGATGGTCGGGTTGGGCATGGTATTCATTGTGCTCACACTGTTTGCCCTGGTCCTTCGCTGGCGTAGGACTCTGTTTGCGAGTCGGTGGTTGTTGTGGGTCTTCGTGTTTGCTGTCGTTGGGCCGGTGGTCGCGAACCAGGCGGGTTGGGCAGCGGCGGAGGTCGGCCGACAACCTTGGATCGTCTACGGAATGCTTAAAACCGCCGACGCCGCTTCTCGCGCAGTGTCCGGTTCCGAGGTGCTTATGTCGATCGTCATGTTTGGAGCGATCTACGCGTTGCTGCTGCTGGTCTGGGTATACCTGATGGACGCCAAGATCCGACTCGGCCCGGAAGCGCCGGAGGCGCTGGCATTGGCCGGGGGGAAGGAACGCTGGATCGACACAGCCAGCCGGCGAGCCGATGCATCCGCCCACGACTCAATGACTGACACCCAGCGTGAGTCAACCACCGAGGATATCTCCGAGGATAAGGAGTAAACACCATGGACTTAAACATACTCTGGTTCATTCTGCTTGGTGTGCTGCTGACCGGTTACGCCATTCTCGACGGTTTTGACCTCGGGGTTGGCATTTTGCATCTCGGCGCTCGCGACGACATGGAGCGGCGCGTCATGATGAACTCCATCGGCCCGCTTTGGGACGGGAACGAGGTCTGGCTGGTCACATTTGGTGGTGCGCTGTTTGCCGCGTTTCCCCACGCGTATGCGACGGCGTTCTCCGCCTATTACCTTGCGTTCATGCTGCTCCTGTCTGCGTTGATCTTCCGAGCCGTCTCGTTGGAGTTTCGAAGCAAGCGTGAATCTCCCACGTGGAGACGGTTCTTTGATGGTTGCTTCTTCGGAGCCAGTGCCCTGGCCACCTGGCTGTTCGGCGTGGCCGTGGGCAACTCGATGATCGGTATTCCCGTCGGCGAGGACCGAGAGTATGTCGGCGGTTTCTTCAACCTGCTTGGACCGTTTCCGATCCTGGTCGGGTGCTTCGCCGTATCCATGTTCGCCATGCATGGGGCGATCTATTTGCAACTGAAAACGGAGGGCAATCTGCAAAGGCGCGTTCACAAGTGGATGTGGCGTACGTTCACAGTTTTTGTTGTGCTCTTTCTGGCGACGACCATATACGCCCTGGCGGCGGTGCCGTCCGCGACGCAGAATTTCAGGCAGTTTCCGTGGGCATGGGTCGTCGTCTTTCTCAACGTGCTCGCGATTGCGAACATCCCACGAGCGATCCACGATGGCCGACCGCTCTACGCCTTCATCACCTCGTGCTGCTCGATTGCTGCCTTTGTGTTTTTGTTTATGGTCGCCCTGTACCCGAACCTGGTGGTTTCAAGCCTCAAGCCGGAGTGGAGTCTGACGATCTACAATGCGGCCTCATCGAACAAGACGCTTGGTATCATGGCCATTATCGCGCTGGTCGGCATGCCGTTTGTTCTCGCGTACACGACGATCATCTACTGGGTATTTCGCGGGAAGGTGGAACTGGGGAAATTCAGCTACTAAGACCGTGCGGCGACGCGTGGCCTTCCTGTAAAAATGCCATCCACCCTCAGGTTGAACCATCGCAGTTACTGCCATATCTTAGTCACCAAAGCCTGCGGGGTGAGTCATCCACCACTGCTGTAAACATGTTTCCTCATTCGTTAATGTTTCCTCGCTGGCGCAGGTGTGCCCGCGAGAAGGTCTTGACCGCTCCGAGCGGTGCCGACGGAAATCGGGATGAGGGGGTGGCGGTTCGAGGTCGAGGCTCCTACGTGTTCGCGCATAGTCGTTTAGCCGAGGTCCAAGGCCATGATCTTGTGCATATCGCGGATATAGAGCGTCTTGCCCACGATGGTGGGCGCGGTCCATGATGGTGTGTCAAGTAATTTGACCTTTGAATGGACGACAAGGCCCTCTGGACTTGGCGTAGCCAGCGCCAGCGTGCCATCTCCGTCCAAGATGATGAGACGATCGCCGACCCCGACGACATTCGCCAGACTGAAGCCGCGGGTCCGCCAGGCGAGCTTGCCCGTCCGTATGTTCACCGCAGACATGTACGAGGACGTATGGTCGCCGGACGACCCATAGATGTAGTCCCCCATGCGCACGGAGCTCACGAAAAAGTACTGCGGCTGTCGTTTTGACCAGACTTCCTCGACACGGAATTCACCGTCTTTCACAAGCTTCAAACACCGCGAACCGGCTTCCAGTGTCGAGGCGAACAACCGATCATCATCAAGTTGCGTCGGCATGGTGATGTTCTGCTTCCATTGGTTCTCAAGCGGGTAGTTCCATCTGAGTCTCCCGGTGTTCGGGTCGACGCCAATCAGTGCGGAAGCCATGTAGACCACAAGGTGGTCCTCTCCACCAAGCCTCATGATTTTCGGTGTCGAATAGCTGAGAGGGAAACTAAGGGCCTTCCAGACGACGTGACCGTCCCTCTTGTCAAAAGCCACAATGCTCTGGGCATCCCCTCCCATGAGGGCGATCACCATGTCCTTGTAGCCAATAGGACTCGAGGAATGCCCGAACTCGACCAGCTTGCCTTTGTACCCGGTCCAAAGATTGTGCGACCATAGCGCGTCGCCGGTCTTGGCATCCAGACAGTGCATGAGCCCGGCTATGCTAATCGTGTAGAGGCGACCGTCGGTAAGCAGGGGTGTGGCATTCGGTCCTTTCCCGAACTCCGGGTCGATTCCCTTTAGCAGCACGAACTCATACTTGTACTCCCACAGTGTCTTGCCGGTCTTGGCATCAAGGCTAATGACGACTTCCTGCTTGCCGTCGCAGTACATCGTGTAAAGGTGATCCTCCTCAGCCAGGATCGCCGCGTGACCGCCGCCCAGCTTTCGGGTCCAGATCTGTCCTGGTCCGTTGTCTGGCCACTTCTCGGCGATCCCCGCGTCATCGATCCTGAATTCCTGCCGCGGCCCACCAAACTGGGTCCACTGGGCATGGGCGGAGGACACCAGGGGTACGAGCAACACAAGTAGCAGGGTCCATGGAATGTTCGATGCCGTTCTTAGCGGGCTGCGCTTGAGTGGTCTCACCATCTGTCAACCTCCACCAATCGCCGGGCGACGCCCGCCGGTTGGGCGCCGGGCCTGCCAAAACGCCGAGGCAGCGGGACGCGAGAATAACATGCTCCTTGAATTGCGGCTACCGTTCGCCCAGGGCTGGGCCGTGGCAGAATGCGCGCGATGACATTGGCGATGAAACGCCGAAAGCCCAAGTGCAGGAAAGCCGAAACGGCGCGTTGCAGAAGCGACGAAGGGAGAAGCGCCTGAGTGAGGGAGGGACGGCAAGTTTGTTTGCGTTCGCTGGTGCGTGGGGGGCGGTTTGCCTTCGGCTGGGCTGGGTTCGATTGGGTTCGTTTTTCGGGGTGAACCGCGTTTTCGATAGCGCCAGGGCGGAAAACTGGGTTCGTTTTGCATACTTTTTGGTTCTCCTCCAAATTAGTTACTGGCAAGGTGTCCAGGGAACGCCT
>CAYOQG010000163.1:0-13069 GCA_964405925.1 uncultured Phycisphaeraceae bacterium
TGGACATGAACCGATTCTCGTTTAACGGTGTGGATATGGGCGCCTATGAATGGGCGTTCTCGGAGCAATAACCCGCTCGATGGCGGTTGATTCTCTGAAGCCGGGCCCCGTCGCAGACAACAGCGGCGGGGCCCGGTTCCCTTTTGAGGTGTGCGACTGTCGTCAACTGTCAGCATTCACTGTGCCCCTCGTCGTCAAGGGTGTCCCGACGTCCATCGGGATCGCTTCGTCGCTCTCGGTTTAAGTCCCCAATCCCCAATCGGCAATCTCCAATGGCCAATTCACAATCGTCAATCGGCAATCAGCGATCTCCAATCTCCAATGATTCTTCACGGTTGCAGTTGATCTTTCGCAGTGCGTGGGGATCGGGGAACAGGGATCGGGGATCGGGGAGACCGCTCGTTGACACTCGCGGTTCGGATCGCCAACGTCGTCTGGTGACGCGGGGCAGGTCTCTCACCTGGGCCGGATTATTGATCCAAACGCATAAGGCGCCGTGTCGATGTAGCGCCAGGGCTTGTCCCTGGCGTGGTCCACGCCCTGCGTTCCCCGGGGGCGGCGCTATAAGAGGTCACACGCAAGGGCACGAAGACCCTGAATCATACAGGGTGGCAACGAGGTCGGCAGGCGTTATCTGTCACACCCCGCGCTGACGCTTGGGGCTCGGATCGAGGTGTCACCGGGTCTTTCGCGGTGGGTGGTGATCGGGGAAGTTGGGGTAATAAGTTCTCGGGGCTGTGGGCCTGTCAGTCGCTTACGAAACGCCAAGTAGTCGTCGAGGTCGATGTCGTCGTCGGGATCCAGGTCAAGCCGGCTGCAGCCATCACCGCAGGTCGCGGGTCCTTCATCGGTGAAACAGAATTGGAACTCGGCCGCGTCCCGCAGATCGACGACACCGTTGCCATCGAAATCCGCCGACAGCTCCGGGCAAACAAGCTTTACGATCAAAGTGTGTGCGGCAGTCTCGTCATGCGAGGGCTGGTTGCTGATCTCACACCCCGGATCGTAGTCCCAATACTCGACAGGCTGCCAATAGGACCCGACGAGGTAGGCGTTGCCCTTCGCGCCTGTGGCCACGTGCTTACCATCGTCCGTTCGTTCCCCTCCCAATGTGCGGGTCCAATGGTAGGTTCCGTTCGGGGACAGCTTGGTGACGAACAGATCTGAATCCCCCGCTGATTCATGAAGGTCAACCCGAACCCCGGGATCGAAGTCTATCGCATCGCGAAAGTATCCGGTTATCAGTACGCTGCCATCAGCGGCAACGGTCACACCTTGCCCCCCGTCCGGGCCAGTCCCTCCAGCCGTATAGGTCCACTCGTATGAACCCTGGGCCGTCAGCTTGGTCACGAAAATGTCCGCTGAGCCTTCCACCGAAGTACGGTGGTCAATGCCCTCGCCGGGGTCGAAATCCAACGTGCCGTTATACGAACCTGTCAACAGCACACCACCGTCGCCCGCCACAGCAATATAGCTGTTAGTACCTGGCCGGGGGACGTCGTACGTCCGAGTCCATGCATACGACCGGTCTGGGTAGTACTTGGTCACAAAGACGTCTTCGTATGGCCCGGCCATCGTGTGCAGGTCGACGCCGTCGCCGGGGTCGAAGTCCACGGTTCCGCGGAACGTGCCGCTTGCGTAGATGTTGCCGTCAGCGTCTACGGCAATATCCCGTCCGGAGTCGAACGCCGAGTTGTTCCCGCGCACGTTCGTCCAGAGGTGAGAACCATCGGGAGCCAGCTTGCTGACAAAGAAATCGGCCTGACAGTATCGCCACACCTCCCCGGGCCCGGGATCGAAGTCGATCGCATCGTCACAGAAGCCCACCAATAAGATGTTGCCGTCGGCGTCCAAAACCACGCCATTAACCATGACCCACCCGGGCCCTCCAAAACTGACCGTCCATAGATACGTACCGTCTGCACCCAACTTCGTGACAAATGCTGCGTAGTCACCCGAATACCTGTGTTCGTCAATCGCGTCGGTGGGGTCGAAGTCGACCGGGCCCTGGAAGGTTCCGGCGGCAATAACACTCCCGTCTGCGGCAACGGCAACGCCCTCAGCCGTGTCGCTATCAACATCGCCGCCAACCGTGTATGCCCAGGCGAGCGATCCCTCCGCATTGACCTTGACGACGTAGGCGTCCATTGTGTACCCATGGCTCTCTGGTTGATAGATGGCTTCGCTGGGGTCCAGATCGGCCCGGACCCAGTAATCGCCACAGATGAGGATGCCCCCGTCGGCATCGGCGGCGATCCCACGGCGTATGGCAACCGGTCCCATAGCCCCCGTCCACGCGGAAACCGGGTTGGGACATGGCAAGGCCTCGACGCCGGGGTCCAAACCCGTTGCGCCCGTCGCCCCCATTAAGACCAGGACAATTGATGAAAGCATTGCCCCCACCTCCGTAGCCCGCCAGGTCCACACCACTCCCGGGCCAAAGGCCCACCGATGCCGTGCGCCCGCATGCAAAGGACCAGATTATTGTACACGCTCACTGAACGTTTGTCGACCTTGCTTACCCCGCCTGCCGGGCTATCAACCGCGTTATTGGAATGAATCCCGATCGTATCGCGTGCTGCGTGAGGCATCGGAGCACCCCTTGATGGAAAGCACCGCCAACACGCAGCGACGACTCCACCGAGCCTTGGGCCTGCGCAACATCTCTGGCATCACCGTGTGCAAAAGAAGCTCCACATACACTTCGCATTACATCTCACCGCTAGCCACGAGCAAGACCGTTGATCGAAGCGTCGGCAGCTCCATCAATGAGCGACGATGCATGATTGCCCGATCTCGACTCGCAGATTCATAGCCTTAACAAATTTTTCGACATTCGGATGAGCGCCTGCAGCCCGTTTAGCGTTAGTCATGATGTAACTGGCCACGAAAGCCGCTGCCGCAGACAAAGGCATTGGCACCGCCTCTCCGCCAAGCGGCTTGCCGCAAAACGCTAACCCGCAGGGCTGCGCAAGGGCGCGGGTGCTATCCCATGACATAGAAAGTGCGCTGCACGTGCGCGCACACCCTTCGCCTGTGCGCCGGTCTTGCTCATTGAAGGAGATGGTTCATGTACCGTAGCATCAGCTTGGTAACAACCGTGAGTGTGGTGTGCCTCGCACTGTCCAGCGCGATGGCCCGGGCAGATCTTCCGCCTGACCAGACGGTCTACTACAACATTCGTGAGGTGCCGACAGATCCGGACAGTGATGTGGTCTTCATCGTCGTGCTCGATCTGACCGCGGCTGATTCGGATGGCGACTGGATCGGTTGGGAGATTGCCACCGCGGAGTTCTGGCAGCCAACGGGGGCGAAGTTGTATTCGATCTGGACCGACAACACGGTGGACGTCGATTCACCGGACGGTTTGTGGTGGGTGGAGCACGCCAACCCGGACAAGCCGGATCGGTCTGAGTTTGTGCTGCCGCCGTGGCTGACCGGGACGGCGACGGCCGAGGACCCATCGAACGATGATCTGGACTACGATTTCGAGGGCGTCGAGTACACGCCGCCGCCGGGTGGACCACCATTCGAGGTCACCGGGGCACTGACCTACGAGTTCACACTTCACCAAGCTTCGGAGCCGTTGGAGGAAGGAGACGCTGAGGCGGTCGAGATCGCGGATGAACTGCACGAGTCCTGATAGCCTCGAGCGCGACGGATTCACGGAACTCGTCCGCGTTTCTCGTTGCGTCTGGCAATCACCTGTTTGTTCGCTTTGATGCCGTCTTCAATACGTTTGACAGTCCATTCACGAGGGCCGGCTCGCCCAGACTTGCGCAGCTTGACGAGGCGGCCTTCGGCGCGATCAAGCCACTCCGCGGCAAGCTGATCGTGTTCCGAAGTCTTGTGGCTCAAGTGCCAGACGGCGATCCTCGCTTCGATTCGGGACAACTCGATTAAATGGTCCGCGACGCCCGGCTCAGCTTCGATGAGTTCCAGATAGAGCTGGCGCGTGGTGTTGTAGCACCGTAGGGATTCATCGAACTGGCCCAGCTTCCGGTAACAGCCACCACATCGAGCAGTGGCCACCGCGAGGTCCAGCTTGAGCGACAGGTTGTCCGGCTCGATTGACAGTAGGCTCGTGTAGATTGCAGCCGCCTCGCGAAACGCCTGGAGAGCCTGATCCCAGTCGCCCTGCGAGAATGCAACTCGGGCGCGGAGTTCGTTTGCGAAGCCTAATAACCGTCGCCATTCGAGGCTTTCGGGGTCATCGCGAACCAGTTGCTCTGCAAGCTGGATGGCTTTGTCACAATAAGGCAGAGCTGCTTTAGGCCGCTCTGTCTCGAAGTACAGCTCAGCGACACGTTGAAGAGCTTGGAAACGGCGACGCTGGATAACAGGATCGCTGCTCGGGACCGTGTCACCGATGTCCAGAGCCTTCTCGAACATGGCAAGAGCCTGATCCAACCGTGCCTCGTCGCGGTGAACACTGCCGACCTTGATATAGGAGCCCATTTCGAGGCCGGCTTGCGCAATCCGAGCGACTCGGTCGGCCCGCTGCCACAACAAAGTTATGCCAATCAGTGAGGCTACGAGTATGATCCCGAACGTTGCTGCGAGCGCTACGTGGATGCGAAACTTGCGGAGCGTCTTTCGGAGAATATAGAGTGTGCTTTCGGCCTTGGCTTGTACGGCCTCACCGGCCAGGTAACGACCGAGATCCTCGGCAAGCGCTGCTGCGGATTGGTACCGTTGCTCCGCCTCCTTCCGCAGTGTCTTGAGCACGACCTTCTCCAGATCGTCGTTCACGTCCTTTGCACTCAGATCGCTAAGTGCCTCGCCTCGTCTCAAGAGTTCGCGGATGCCGATCGGGGGTGTGGACAGGATATGCGCCCGGACTTGCTCAGGCTCCTCGTCGACGGGATATGGGTAACAGCCGGTTAGAAGCTCGAAAAGGACTACGCCGAGCGAGTAGATGTCCGACCGAACGTCGATGGCCCCGGACGTACCCCGAGCCTGTTCGGGGCTTAAGTATGGAAGCGTGCCGACCACGTGACCGTCCACTGAAACTGAGGGACTCTGCGCATCCGCCCCGCTTGCAGCAAAATCTTTGGCAAGACCGAAATCAAGAACATGGGGCTGTCCATCCGGGTCTACAAGGATGTTCTTGGGTTTCAAATCGCGGTGAATGATTCCGTTCTGATGTGCCAGGCTGACGGCTTGGCATACAATGCGGAAGAGTTCAACAATCTTGCGTGTCGATGCACCCTGCAACAACACAAAATCGTCAATTGGCAGGCCGTCGACGTACTCCATCGTCACAAAGAGACGGCCCCGGACGACGCCGCTATCGTACACGGCTACAATGTTCGGGTGCCGCAATCGCGACAGCAACTCGACCTCGCGTGTAAACCGAAGCTTCTGAAGTTCCGTTGCCAGTGGTCCATCGAGCAAAAGTTTGATCGCCACCTCGCGCTTGGTCGCCCGCTGGAATCCACGGTAGACGACGCCCTGGCCACCATAATGTGTACGTTCGACGATGTCATATGCCTCCAGTTCGGCGCGGAGAACACTGAGGTCGTCACCGGCCGGTTTGCCACGCGTTCGAGGGGTACCCGGGCTGGACGGCTGCTCGCGCGCTCGACGGGATGCCGCTTTGATGGCCTTCAACTTCTGAAGTCGTTCGCCGAGTTGCGGCGCCAGATCGGGGTGGGTCCGCTCGATTTCAGCGTAATTGACGGCGAGACCATCGCGCTGTTGGAGGATGAGCTCCCGGATGATCGTGTCAATCTCTCCCATCTTGTTGGGCTTGGGATCTGTCGGCTTCATGAGCGGTCCCCGGCAGGTGCGTTTCCGCAACGCGCTGCGTGACGGGCTCTAAGCTTGCCCTCGCGCCCTCGCGGGTAGCAATTGAAATAACGATCCGTTCTCCCCAGTCGCACACGTAGCTTTCTCAAAGCGCGGTACAATAGGCTGTTCACGGCCGCCTGACTCTTCCCCATCGAGTCCGCGATCTCACCTCGCGTCTGGCCGTTGATGTGATGCAAAACCACGACATATCGGTAGTCGTCCGACAGCCCTGCAACAGCCACCTGAACGGCGTGGACGGCTTCCTTGGCAGCATCCTCGCTGCTGGGCGTCCGCTCTTCTCTTGCAATCCTCGCAAAAAGCCTCAGGTATGAGTCCGTGCGACGATGAGCGTCCTGCGCGAGGCGACGACCGCCCCCTCGTTTTGACCGGCGTGCATACCGGATGGCGTCCACAAGCTTCGACTCTGTGATCTTTCTAAGCCAACGATCGAAGTCGTCGGGGCCACGCGGCTCGAAGCCCGAGATCCTTCGATATGCTGACGTCCAGACTTCCTGCAGCACGTCCTCCGCCGCGACAACGCGCCGCACGTCCGCGGGGAGCTTCCGACGCACGAATCGGTCAAGTTGGTCAGCCCGGTCCAGAAGGAGTGCCTCGAACTCAGCCTCGTCGACCATCTCGCTTCCAGGTCAGCTTGGCACGTGCCGCCCAAATCCTACGAGAACAGCTCGAACGATGAAAGTAAGTGAGCACGCGTTACGGTATAGGGATCTAACGGTGCTGGTCCCGACACAGTGTAGCCGAGACAGCGCTGTCGAGCAATATGAGACAGCCGCTTGGCAACCTCGATACCGGCTCCACGGTCTGGTCACAACCCGTCCTTCGTGACTATCGCGTCCGTACGCGTCGTGGTCGCTGGAGGCCAGCAAGTTCCACCGATGTGCAGGTCTGCCTCGCTTTCCACGCCCCGTGTGAACTGGCTCTGTATCTGCGGCCATTGGCAAAGACGGGTCCGCAGCGGGTATGACCCCCTCGTCTACCCCTAGTTGCTCCGGCGGATGCCGGTCAAGCTGGCTCTCCTCAGCGCCGGCTCAACTTCCGTATCAGGGCAGCGTCACAGATCGGCAGGTAAACCAGCCACGGGTCTGAAGCGTCTACTCGATTTTCTCTGAGAATTTGTCCGCCGTCGGGCCGTTTGATGGGTCTTGGGGTAAAGAGCGGGACTGCTCTGTATCCTCCGTCTCCGACACTGCGTCACGCCGGCCGTCACACAAGTCGGCGGCTGAACTCGTTGGCGAGCCTCTGGACGGCGTTCGAACGGCCATTGACGTAACGGTGGTTTCGAGCAGGAGAGGTTCTCTGTTGGAATCCGCCGCCCGACGAAACTCGCTTGCTTAACTGACACTGCACAATTGTAAGCCATTGTCGCAATCGGCCTTTGGACTTCAGAAAAAAGCGGCGAAATGGGCGTAAGATTTGGCGCCCACCGGCGACACCCTGGTAACGCACGACGTTCGACAAAGGAGATGAGCGATGACCGTTCGTTTTGCAGGTGGGTCTTACAACGGGGCGATCCTTGCCATCGCCGCTGTTGGCCTAAGCGCGATGGGCTCGGTAGCCACGTCCCAAACGACCGTGTATGTCGACGCCTCGGCAGCAGGCGATCAAAACGGAAGAAGCTGGGAGCATGCCTACACCGACCTGCAGGCGGCATTGGACGATGCAGCCATGTCCGGTGGCATTTCAGGCGAAATCTGGGTGGCTGTGGGAGTCTATCGCCCTTCCCGACGGACCGATGCCGACGACCCGCGCTCCGCCACGTTCCAACTGCTCAACGGCGTGGGGCTCTACGGCGGTTTTGCTGGATGGGAGACCGAGCGGTGTCAACGCCATCCAGCGGACAACGTGACAATCCTGAGCGGCGATCTTGACGATGACGACGATACGCCGATCAGCGATAGCGACTGCTGTGTGGCACACGATTCGCCCGGTTGTGAGACCGCCGAGTGCCAAGAGCTGGTCTGTGCGAAGCGGGCACGATGCTGTGAAGAGCCATGGTCGGAATCCTGTGTTGCGCTGACTTCCTGTCTATGTGGCAAGCTCTGCGAGCGTCGCTGCGACAACACATACCATGTGGTCACCGGCAGCGGCACCGACAGCACCGCCACCATCGACGGTTTCAAGATCACAGCCGGTTACGCCCGTGAAGACTCCGATGTCTTTTCTGATGGAGCTGGGATGATCGTCGTTGGGGCGAGCCCAACGGTGATCGGTTGCACCTTTGCACAGAACGAGGCGAAGCGTGGTGGGGGCATGTTTAACGCCAACGCCTCCCCGATCATAAGCGGTTGCGTCTTTGATGGAAACACGGCCGAAGGCAAGCACTCCGGAAGTGGCGGCGGGATGGGCAACACCGATTCCGCTCCAACGCTGACCAACTGTCGGTTTACCAGAAACACTGTAGAGGCCCCAGGTTATGGTTGTGGTAGCGGCATGGGCAACTTCTACAGTAACCCTGTCTTGATCGGTTGTCGATTTGAGGCGAACGAGGGTGGATCGGCGAGCCTCAGCTCTGCATGGAGCCCCACGCGCCTCGATCGCTGCGTATTCCAAGGGAACGTCGGAGGCGGGTTCGCGATGGTGTTTGACAATGCTGTTCTGACGCGGTGTACGTTCCTTGGGAACTCAGCAGACTCCGGAGGGGCGATGCGGATCAGCGGGCACGAGGACACTTTACTCACTTGCGTCAACTGCCGGTTCCTTGGCAACAGAGCCACCGAGAGCTCTGGTGGGGCGATCCAACTGTGGCGCGAGGCTGACGTGGGACTCATCGGATGTGTGTTCTCGGGGAATAGCGCTGCTTGGTCGGCCGGAGCAATCGATGCTTCCTACGGGGGCGACATTACGCTAATCAATTCCACCCTGACCGGCAACTCTGCCGACTGGGTGGGCGGCGTCTATACTGAATGGAATCAGCAGGCATTTGTCTTCAACTCGATTCTCTGGGGGAACCGCCACGAATCCGGCGACGACAGCTTTGCGCAGATCAGCCACAGTGAGCAGCTGCACGTCCGGTTCAGTTGCATTCAAGGATGGTTCGCAACGGAGACCGAGATGGGAAACATCTCGCTCGACCCCCTGTTTCGTAATTCGGATGGATCAGACGGCATCCCAGGTACACTTGACGATGATCTGCGTTTGATGCCGGGTTCCCCGTGCATTGACGTCGCGAATAATCTTCTCATTGCCCGGGACACGGCCGATGTCGATGGTGACGGTGACACGATCGAGCCGCTTCCCTTCGATGTCGCTGGTGCCCCGCGCTTCTACGACGATCCGAACACCCCGGATATGCATGGCCCGCTCCCTCCGCTCGTTGATATGGGAGCCTATGAGTTCTTTGACTGCAATCTGAACGGTGTGCGCGACGATCACGACATCAAGCTCGGCAACAGCCAGGACTGCACATGCAACGGCATCCCCGACGAGTGCGAGCCGGACTGCAATGAGAATGGAGCGGCTGACTCCTGCGACATTGCTTCACGGGAAAGCGCCGACTGCTCTGGGAATGGTGTTCCCGATGAATGTGAGCCGGACTGCAACGGTAATGGCGAAGCCGACAGTTGCGACATCGCAGACGGCACAAGTCAAGACCTCAACGAGAATGGGGTACCCGATGAATGCCAACGCCGTGTGTTCGTCGATGCGGATGCGACGGGTGGCAACGACGGCACGAGCTGGACAGACGCCTACGTAGAATTACAGAGCGCTGTAACTGAAGCAGAGAACGGAGCCGGCACGATCACGGAGATTTGGGTCGCCGAGGGAAGGTACAGACCTTCGATGCGCGTTGACGCGGATGACCCGCGCTCAGCCACGTTCCCCTTGTTGAAAGGCGTTGCCCTTCTCGGCGGCTTTGCTGGATGGGAGAGCGAGCGAAGCCAACGCAATCCGCGCCTCCACGAAACGATTCTGACTGGTGACCTGCAGGGAGATGATGAACCCGATCTCTACAATCGCGAGGATAATGCCTACCACGTAGTAACCGCGAGTTGGACGGACAGAACAGCGGTGCTTGATGGGTTTGTCGTGACCGGGGGCTTTGGGTGGGCTGAGTTCGTTGAACATCGAGGGGCGGGGATGTTGAGTGTTTCGGGTAGCCCGACCCTCGACAACTGCATCTTCCGAGACAACACTGCAGACTCGGCAGGAGGTGCGATCGCTGGTGACCTCTACGCTGCACCGAGAATCCGCAACTGTGTCTTCGAGGATAATATGGCCAGCCTGATCGAAGGTCTTGGCGGGGCAGTTAGCAGCTCGTTGTATGGCGCACCGGAGATAAGTGGTTGCCTGTTCCGCCGTAACACGGCAAACCTGGGAGGCGGGATTCACGTTCAGTCCTCCGATTCGACGATTGATAACTCCCTCTTCCATGGCAACTTTGCCCGGGCAGGGGGAGGCGTCCATATGCTGGACAGCACGGTCTCGGTTACCAATTGTACGCTTGCAGGCAACAACGTCAGTTGGACGTCCGGCGGGGGGGATTAGCAACTGGTACGGCGCGGACCTAATGCTATCGAATTCGATTCTCTGGGGGAACACTGCCAACACTGAAGACGAAGAAGATGCCCAGCTCTCTGGACCGCGCGGTGAGGGGGTCAGGTATAACTGCATCATGGGCGCCCCGCCTGCCCCCGACGAATACGGCAATATTGGTCTCGATCCATTCTTTGCAGACGCGGATGGGCCTGATGACATCGCCGGAACCGATGACGATGACTTCCGACTCACAAGCGAATCGCCTTGTATTGATGCTGGCGACCCGGACTTCGCAGCGGGGCCGGCCAACACTGATCTTGACGGACATGGGCGCGTTCTCTGCGATCATGTCGACATCGGAGCATTTGAGTTCGGGATCGGTGATATCGACTGCAATGGTGCTGTCGACCTGCTCGACTTTGCAAGCTGGCAATCCTGCATCACTGGCCCGAACACTGAAGCACTCGGTGGTGCATGCGAGGCCTTTGATTTCGAAGCCGATGGTGATGTGGATCTAAAGGACTTTGCAGGCTTCGAGATCGAGTTTGCGAACCCATAAGGGAAGGGCAGACGTTATGACATCGTACGCAATTATTCCTGTTCTCGGCATTCTCGTGGCCGGGACGGTAACGGCGCAAACGTTGGATTGCAGCAATCCGATCACCGCATGGTCTGGAGCGATCGGTCCCTCTGCTCACGCGTGGGACATTACCGTGAGTTCGATCGGTGACGTTCTCGTTGCGGGCTATTTCTCGGTTGCGGATTTCGATCCAAGCATCAGACCTGAAGAGCACTGGTCGAATGGCGGGACAGATGGGTACGTGGTGAGTCTGGACGCTGACGGATCTTTCGCATGGGTCTACACAGTGGGTGGGATCGAGTCGGATAGCGTGTATGGTGTTGCGACCGATCGCACCGGAGCTGTCTTTGTGGCCGGCGGGTTTCAGCGTACGGTTGATTTCGACCCAACGGACGAGGTCGACGAACAACAGGCGTCCTCCGGCGAGTGGGACTCGTTCATTGTCAAGTTGGGCGAAGACCGGACGTACTACTGGACGCATGTGATCCGGGGCTCACGAGGAGTCCACCGGATCGCCGTCGATTTGCATGGCAACCTTCTGCTTACCGGTTACAGTGGTTTTCGTGATATGTTCGTCAGCAAACTCGGACCCGATGCGTCGGAAGTCTGGACCCGTTCGGTCGATGCCGGCACCGGCGACGTACGTGGGGGCGATATTGCAGCCGATGCGCAGGGGGACGTCTACGTAACCGGCACGTACCTTGGCACGATCGACTTCGGTACGGGCGACAGTACTGATGTGCATGCGTCAACGGGAACAAACGTATTTGTGACGAAGTACTATCAGGACGGATCATACGCATGGACACGGACGTTTATCGCGAATTACACGGCTGGGTATTCATCGGGCCGTACGACCTTTGCCCTGGACGAGTTCGGTAATGTGTTTATCACCGGCGTGTTCAGCGGTACCGTCGATTTTGATCCCACGGAGGGTGTCGACGAACATACGACTTTGATCGAAGGCGAAGACTATGGTTCAAATGTGTTCATAACCAAGCTTCATTCGGATGGCACCTATGGATGGACACGCACCTTCGGAGGGCCGCGCAGCGACAGCGGAGCTGCGGTCGCGGTGGACGATCTGGGCGGCGTGTTCGTCACCGGCAAGTTCCGTGAAAGCGTGGACTTCGACCCCGGCCCGGGCGTGGATGTTCACAGTTCGGAGTCGGGCGACAACATGTTTGTCACCCACTTGCTGGCCGATGGGTCGTACGGCTGGACTCGCACATGGGGGCCTAACGGAGAGCTCACGGCGCGGTTCATAAAGATCGATCCCTTCGGAGATCTCTGGGTGGCCGGGTCTTTCCGGGCATCTCCACCATACGTGGATTTCAATCCCGGTTGCGAGGTGGACCTCGTTGGGACATTCGACCCAGGCGGCGCGGAGACATTCGTCGCAAAGCTGACGTGTCCTGAATTAAGCGCAGATTACAATGATGACGGACACATCGACCTGCGGGATCACGCGCACTTTCAAGCGTGCTTCACGGACGAGGGGCCCGTGACTTGCTGGGACGGCTGCAGCCGCCTCGACCTCGACCCCGACGACGACATCGATCTTGATGACTTTCTGGAATTTCAGGCCGCGCTAACAGGCCCGTAGCGGTCGCCCACCATCCAGGTGCGCCGCGCCGGTCCCCGGCTTCGAGTGCTGTCTGATGAGGCAACTTCAATGTTATTGAATGACGCTCGGGACTGATAATATGAGCGGGCCGATCTGGGCCCGTTCCGCTTTAAGTCGTCGGCATCCTCGTGTAACTGCAACTCGCTGCCTCGGACTGCCAGGGGCACGTGTTCGTGAATAGCAGCAGATTCGCAGCAGGCGCTCGAATGAGGCGGCACAACGCCTGGTGGGACTTCCAGAGCATTCGCGAGAAGGCTGGAGTTCCGAAGCGCTCGTTCCACGACCTTCGTAAGAGCTATTGCACGAATCTTGCAGGCGCCGTACCGCTGCATGTTGTGCAAGAGTTGGCGGGTCATGTTGACATACGGCGACACGCAAGCATTATGCGAAAGTCCGCGACGAGCAAATTGACTCGGCTCGCCGAGCGATTGACGAGGTGATGCAAACGTGACTCTCGTCCTAACTGACCCGATTGCTGACGCACTCCGCCGAAAACGGCCATTTTATTACGTATTTTCGTGTCCGCTGAATGAAGGGCGTCCCTGGACGGGTTGAGTCGTAGCTGGGGAATT
>CAYOQG010000164.1:0-12885 GCA_964405925.1 uncultured Phycisphaeraceae bacterium
TAGTGTACCTTCCGGCCGTACGCGGAATCCTACGGAAGCAGGGCCCGCAGTACAACTGCCGTCACGCCTGGACCGACAACGCCTGCGTACAGGTACCCAACCTGCCCCGAAATGGCCGGGCAGCGGATTCTGAGAGCGCGCAGCCCCCTCCCGCCATCGGTTGATGCAGCGCTGGGAAGATGCTGGGCAGCCCAAACCGCATAGTTCCCCATTCACGCTCATGAGACATACGTCCCCGATGGGCCGCGTACCGACTCCATGGCGGGCCTCGGCCCAGGCCCACCCCCGGGTCCTAAGGTCCGCCCCCGCCGTTCGGGCGATGCCCCTGACGGGTCGACACCCAATCGCAAGCGACATACCAACCATGGTACGAATCACAGGTGCGTCAAGGGAGGCTTGGCACGTGTCTTGGCCGCTTGGATGCTCTACAGAGAGCCGGGCGCCATCTGCGTCAGACCGCGGAGAAATCCACCAACACTGAAGTTCGAAGACGAAGCAATCCGGGATAGCCTCGACAGTCGGGTTCCTACGAGTGTCGAGCGACGTACGGGCGTAAAAATCGCCACCACCCGAGTTGCCCAAAAGTTTTCCCTTGACTCGCGGGTCAGGCTCCGATAATTTACAGAAAGCTCGGAGGGATAACCGTTAACGGCGTGAGCTACATTGGCGCGCCGTGGCCGAAGAAAGAAGCGTCTCGGAAACCGCCCTAAGAACTTGCGGTTCCCGTTCGGCGGAGGTGGAGGGTTATCGGACGACGAGGAGGGGTAGTCTCGTCGTACATTTGTTGTCAGTTTCGACAGAATCTCGGGAATGGGCGGGGGTGCGCCGCGGGCGGAGCGTCACTGCGTGGCACCCACTACCCCTCGCCCCAACCAAAATCGAACGAGAACGGAGTACGCTTATGTCAGGTAAGAAAACAATTACGATTGTGGCTGCCCTCGCAGCCGGGATGTTCGTCACTGCCATGCAGGCACAGCGTGTGCTAGGGGACGTCAAAGCAGAAGGCTCTCGCTGGCTGGCGATTCACCTCTCGCAGGTCCGCGGCGCCTCTGGGGACGTTGCCTTCCTCGTCGAAGGTGGTGAATGGCAGTGCTGCGTAAGCCCCCCTACGGGGGTATGTGTGTGTGTGGAGGAGGAGAACAAATGTCCCCCGCTTTTCTTCCGGTCTTTGGATCCGGATCCTACACGGGATGGGATGAGCTGGAAGGAGCTATGGGAGGATCATGATGGAGTCGTCCAGGTGCATTGCGACCCCATCGTACCGAGAACCGCGTACACCGTCTACTACTGCGATGCTCCGGGTGAGAAATGCACCCTTGACTCCGACCACACCATAGGGTCCGCCGACACTCTATGCTGGGGAGATGCCGACGAAGAGCATGGGACCAAACAACCGACTTTCAACGACATCGCAGCGGTCGTCCAGGCCTTTCGAGCCGATTGCTACTTCGACGACGAAGAATTCCCCTGTTATTCCGCTGACCTCGCGGGCCTGTGGTACCCCTACTGCTGTCCCGACTGGACCAGCGGTGGGCAAGTGGTGGATTTCATTGACATTTCGTACGTCATAGAAGCGTACAAGAGTGGACCGAGGTGCGACGACCAACATGCGAACAACAGCAACTATTTCAAAGTCACCCGGTGTTCCGATCCTCCGTGTGAATCTGGACGGACTCGGGGGTCGAAGGGGACGGAAGGGTTTGCCCGTGGTGTGAAGGCGTGGTCTGGTCCCGAACCGGTGATCTACCTCGAAGTGTCGCGTCATCACTTAGAGGCGGGTGGATCAACGGACGCCCGGTTGATGATACAGGGGCCGGTCGAGGGTCTAAAAGGATTCCAGGCCACCTTGGGTGTCACCGGCGTTGGCGAGGGCGCTGGGTGGTTGGAGATCCTTGGGGGTCGAGGGGAGGACGGGTACGTCTTTGACAACAGGTTCGCACCCGATGCACGAGATCCTGCCCGAGGGCGCTCCGGGGCTTATCTAGCTGACGGTGACCCAATCAACCTCGGACCGGGAGAGAAAGGGCTACTTGACACCTATAGAATCACTGCACCCCGGACCGCGGCGAAGAGCACGATGGTCCTTCAGATAGAAGAGAAGGGGTCTTTCCTATTCGTGGACAATGATATTGTCACCGTAGCCGAAGGGCGTGGTGCGAAGGGTGTCAAGATCAGCGTAGGCAAGTAGTTTAAATCCGGTGGAATCTGAAACCGCACCACGGAGCGGATGAAGAAGGATCGCGGTTCGTCATCGTCGCGGGACATCTGAAGCTTTGAACATTGGTTGGTTTAGGGCCGCTCGGAATGGGCGGCCCTTTTTGTGCCTTGCGTTGATCCTGTTCCGATGCTAGTCGGCAGGCACGCAGCGGTTTTTGGCCCAGTTGCGGAGGGTGGCGACGCGCTCAGCCATGGTGACGGAAAGAGGCGGGGAGTTCTTCAATGCGTGTAGGACCCGGTCGGTGTCGACCTCGGTTTTCTCGGCGAAGGCGTCGTGCATGGCGGAGATGATGGCTTGTTCGATCTCGGCACCGCTGTAACCGTCCGAGGCGTCGGCAAGAACGTCAAGATCAAACAAGGCGGGATCGCGTTTTCGCTTCTTGAGATGGATCGCGAAGATCTGCTTCCGCGTGCTCTTGCCCGGAAGGTCGACAAAGAAGATCTCATCGAATCGACCCTTACGCAAGAGCTCGGGCGGCAGGGCTTCGATCTCGTTGGCCGTCGCTACGAGAAACACCGGCCCCTGATGCTCCTGCATCCAAGTTAGAAGCGTCCCGAACATCCGCTGTGACAGACCTCCGTCAGTGCTGCGGCTCGCCGCTGAAGCGAAGGCCTTCTCGATCTCGTCGATCCACAGAACAATCGGAGCCATCATTTCCGCCTGCCGGAGAGCATCGCGCAAACGCCGCTCGGACTCCCCCACGTATCGGTCGTACAAGGCTCCAGGATCCATGCGGAGTAGCGGACGCTGCCACGCGGCTGCGATCGCCTTGGCACACAGACTCTTTCCCGCCCCCTGCACCCCGAGCATCAGCACCCCGCGTGGGGCATTGAGGCCATAGTCGATGGCTCTGTCGGTGACTGCATCTTGACGCTGCTTCAGCCATCGTTTCAGACGTTTTAAGCCACCGATCTCGCTAAGGTCCACCGGCGTCTCGACGTATTCGAGCAGACCGTATGCCTGAAGGAGCCGTCGTTTGCAAGCCAAAACGGTGTTGATGTCCCGGACGTCAAAGCGGCGATCCTCCGCGACGCACTCGACAACGATCTGGTCGGCCTGCCGCCGCGTAAGACCCCGTAGATTACGAATGATCGTCTTCAATCCCCCCCGTGTGAGATCGACCTCGATCCGACCCTCCCGACGCACGCGGCGCACCGTGTCTCGGACGATCTGCTCGAGTTCCTTCTCATCAGGCAGGGAGAGCTCGAAGCGCGTGGCCTTGGCGGTCACGGCCGCGGGGTGGGATGGCGCGCAGTCGATCATGATCAACGTGCTGCCGGAATCGTGGAAGCGGACGATAACGTCGCGCAGCACACGCAGCGTTCGCTCATCCCTGAGATGCCCCGCCAGGTCTAATGTCACACAAATGGCACGATCTTTGAGCTGGTGGGCAAAGTGATACAAAGCCGCGGCTGGATGCTCCGTCTCGGGAATCGGGGGCACGTCCGTGACAAGCCCGTCGCGAACACCGCCAACGATCGACCAGAGGCGCATATCGTGACTGAGCTGGAACGCCACCTCTCGGATCACGCTTAACGCGTACTCCTCCTCGTACGTGATCATCAGGATGCACGGATGCCGGCTGCGAACGAGTTGTTCCAAATGCTCACGATCTGTCAATGCTTGCTCTCCGTCACGTTCGTGTGAGGGTGATGGGCTAGCGGACCACCGCCCCACTAGCCCGGCCCGTAGTACCCCTGCACACGAAGCCCCGTACTGTCGCGTACAAGGTCTACGATGCGGTCGACTTGGTGTTTTGTCAATGCCGTGACGCAGTCTTCTGCCGGGCGTCGGGCGACGGTGTAGATCTGGACATACGCGATCCGGCCACCGGCGTCGGTGATTTCCGCGAGTCGGTCGGCGTAGGCTGCCAGCTCGGCATCATCGGGCGGCTCGCCGTCGATTCGCATGAACAGCGATTGAATAACGATAGGCCGCACACGGGCAGCGGCGATGATGTTCTCGATCACGTGGGCAAGCGGATAGTTCGGCCGATTTACCTTTTGGAAGTAGGCTTCGGTGCCCGCGTCGAGCTTGGCCCAGATTTGGCCGTTGTTTTCGTCCATGATAGCAAGACTGGCTTCGACCTCTGGCCGGGTCAGGTAACATGCGTCGGTAATGAGCACGAGTTTCGCATCGTCAACCCCCGCCTCACGCCTCGCCGCGGCTGCGACTTCGATGCACGCTCTGAAGCGTTTGCAGGTGGTCGGCTCACCATCGCCCGAGAAAGCAATATCTTTGATCGTCCGCAACTCCTGGGGCACGTCGGCGAACGCCGGATCGTCAAAAAGAACACCACATTGAGCCAGGTCGATCATCTCTGTCAGTTCGCGGCGAAACCGCTCGGGATCGACCTGGCGGATCCGCGGTGGATTCGAACGATCCACCTGACAGTAGATGCAATCGAAGTTGCAGGCTGTGTCCGGATTGAGGTTTACACCGATGCTCAACCCCCCACTCCGTCTTGAGATAACGGGATAGACGTATAGGTTCTGCCGCCAGTCGCGTGAGTGGTTCTTGTATTGACGAAGGGGAATATCGCTCATTGACCCGATGATCCAATGCCCTCCGAGGCGCGCGCAGAAATCCAACCCAACGCTGTCGGGGACCCGCACCATGGGTGCCACAAGTCCCACACCCGCGCTGCCTCAGCGCATGCACTGGCAGTCCCGACGCACATCGGGACCAGTCGCATACCTGCCCGTTGCCATTCTAATCCGGTTCGCTTGGAATCACCACGTTGTTGTAGTTGAGGAGTGTACCCTTGGCCCGTTCGAGGTCGGCGATGGCGATGTTGTACTCGACCATGGCGTTGAGCATGGTGCGGCGGATGCCGGCCAGGGAGCGTCTGGCGCCCAACTCGTTGAGCAAAGTGTTGATGTCCTTCCGCTCCGCACGGGCGACGATGGACTCGACCTCGCGCTCGCGGGATTCGGTCGATTCGAAGCTGGGGCCGATCTGATCATAGGACGTTTCTAATTGCCGGACCGCCAGGTTGACGTCGAGGATCACGTCTTCGATCCTCTGCTTGAGGGCGGCGACAGCTTGAGCGTGCTCCAATCTCGCCCGGTGATGGGCTGCCCGCGGCCCGCGGTTGCCGATGGGGACCTCCAGCTCGACCCCGATGATGTACTCGATGTAGTTCACACCTGTGGCTTCGTCGAACGATTTATCCGCGTTGACCGCCAGGCCATCAATCGAGGTTCTGAAGGTCAGATCCAGACGCGGCAGCTCCTCGTTCTTGGCCCGGCCCAGCAGCAGCTTGGCGCTGGCCACCCGCAGCTCCTGCTCCCTCAGTTCCGCCCGATTGTCCAGCCCCGTCTGCACCTCCGCGAGCGGGTCAACCACCAGACGCTGAATGGCTGGCAGATCGTCCGGGATCAGTTCCAGCGGATCAGCCAGATGAATTTCCGGGTCGTTCATCAGGGCGATCAGTCGGTCCTGGGCATCGAGCATAAAAGCGCGCCGACGGACGAAATCCACCCGGGCCTGGTCGAGATCCGCCTTGCTGGCTGCCACCTGAACGGGATTGACATCGAACTCACTGCGGGCAACGAGGTAATCGTAGATGCCCTCGAACTCCGCCACCTCACGTGCGGTGATGACCACGTCCCGCCGGGCCTGGACAACTCGCCAGTAAAGCTCCTCGACCTGACGAAGAATGTCACGTATTTGTCTCTTAAAGGCCAGGTTGCTGATTCGCCGGTTGTTCTTCGCGATGAAGATCAGCGAGCGGTTGTAGTCGATCCCAAAGCCCCGAAGGAGCGGCTGGCGCATGTCCAGCACGAAGTTCGTGGTGTAGGCCGGGTTGATCGTCTGGAACACAAAAGCCTGTTTGGTCCGCCCGAAGTCGATGTGGCCATCCAGTTGCGTACCGGCGGGGAGGAGCTTTCTGACCCCGGTGCTCCAGTCGAGCAGGTCCACGTCGGTCGCGGACAGCTCCGATCCAGACGGGCGGTTGATCTTGTTTTTCGTCAAACTCGAGTAGAAGACGGCGTCAAAGACCGTTTCAGCCTCGACGACCCGCGTCGTCTCAATGGCCGGGTTGTAGCTGATGACCTGAATGGCGTAGTTGTTCGCCAGCGTCCGGTGCATCACCTCTTCAAGGCTGAGGTGCATCTGCTTTGGACGGCGGATGGTTCCAATCCGCTCCAGAACGCGGGTGTGGAAGCTTACACCTGCAGTATCGTTGGCTTGACGGGCCTTTTCCAGCAGAGCAAGCCCCTCCTGGTAGGCGTGCTCCGGGTCCGGCATGTGCCATCTGAGCCGCTCCGACGAGATGTCCAGGGGGGCCTCACCCACCTCATGGAGGCCCCCTTCGACACCTGCGGAGTCGTCCTGGAGAGCCGCCAGTGCGATCGCTGGCACCGGTGCCCTGAGCATCGCGTCTGACGCGGGGGCATCTGCTCTCGCCAGACCCCATGGCCCGGCTATCATCCACATTGCATAACAAGCAACAGTCGTCCATGTGTGCCGAAACATGATCTGGGCAGTCCCGGTTCGCGGCGTGTTGAGAGCGAAAACCACAGCGGCCAGAGCCGTTCCCTTGCCCACCCGTAGGACCCGCGCCGCGCCTAGCCATCGTCCCACCGATTGGCGGGCTCATGCTATCAGCCGCGGCCATCATCCGTCAACGAACCGGTTTTTTCCATGCGACAACTTTGGACGGGTAAATCCTACGCCGAGCCGGTTTTGGGCCTCACGAGACCAAGCAAATCCGGCGCCAGCGGCGTACTGGCGGGATCTGAACAAGCAAACGACTTATGGCAGGTGGAATCGATCGCCCAATCCACTAGGATGTCGCACGCGGCAGCTGGTTGCGGTCCTGTGAATTCTCTGGATACAGATCGGTGCGTCGACTATTCGTACTGCCATTTGAGGACGCGTTTGCGTGTCTGAACCGTCTTGCCGCTTATCGAAGACCCTATCGAGCGATGGGCGTTACCGTTGTAACGATGATCATCACGTTGATCATCTACGTGCCGATCCATGAGCTTTTGCACGTCCTTGGCTGCCTGGGGACCGGCGGGACCGTCAGCCGACTCGAGGTTGCCCCGCAATATGGCGGACACCTGCTGGCCAAGTGGTTTGATTTCGTTGTCTGCGGTGGTGAATACGCAGGACGTCTTTCGGGCTTTGACTGGAAGGGTTCCGATCTGATCTACCTGGCCACGGACTTTGGCCCGTTTGTTCTGACTGTGGTCATTGGCGTCCCCTTGCTCAAGTTGTGCACGAGACGTTCTCGTCCGCTTCTGCTGGGGGTTGCCGTGGTCGTCGGACTTGCCCCATTCTACAATGTAATCGGCGACTACTACGAGATGGGCTCGGTCATAACCACCCGTGTGGTGACGGTGGTCAGCGGCGGCAACGCGATTGCGTTCGAAGGCATCCGCTCCGATGACATCTTCAAGCTGGTCGGCGACCTCTGCCTGCGACCTGGCGAACTCGGGTTGGAGGGAGCCGCCACCATAGCGATGGGGGTTGCCTTGATCCTCATGTCGTTTCTGCTCGGTATCGTGCTGGCATTTGTGACCTACGCCCTGGGCAGTCTCTTCGCCCGCTTGTTTGTCCGGGGCAATGCCAGCAGGGCCCGTTAAAGTACGCTAGCAGTATGGGGCAAGACTCTGCGGCACTGGCATCCTGCTGGTGTCTACCCACCCCAGACGTGGCGGTTCAATCTCGGGCAGACCCGAAACGCCCTGGAATCAGGGCTCGGCGCCTCCCTTCGAGGCGCCGGGTATGCACCAAACTTGAGAATCGGTTAAGTTTTCTTAGGACAAGGTTTCCCCACGGTCAGGCAGCCAATGCGTTGGGGGGGGGTCTGCCGTTAGCCTGAACCATGTGGAAGCTAGCCCTTGCAAGAATCGAGTGGAACCCGACTTGCTTGCTCTACTTCGCGGCTTCTGTGCGGGGCGATCGGTCGATTTGGGGCGCGTGGGCCCGAACGATTCTTTGGCCCGTTCGAGGAGACACGGTTGGATGAGTGAAGGCCTCGAATACGCTCCTGATCAACGCGTCCTCCTGATCGTGGGCAACTACGGTTCGGGCAAGACCGAGGTGGCTGTCAATCTCGCCATCCACCTCGCTGCACGGGAGCGCATCTCCATCGTCGATCTTGATATCGTGAATCCCTACTTCCGGTGCCGCGAAGCTCGTGAGGAGATGGAAGGGTCTGGCATCCGCGTGATCAACCCCGAAGGTGATTACCACGCAGCCGACCTGCCCATCATCCTTCCCGAGATTCGCGGGGCGGTTCTACACGGCGGCGGGATGGTGATCTGTGACGTGGGCGGTGACGACGTCGGTGCTCGGGTGTTAAGCTCTCTGGCGGACGTCTTTGCCGATAGGCCGTATAACATGCTTCAAGTGCTCAACGCCAAACGCCCCTTTACGGGAACGGCGGAGGGTTGTTTGAAGATCAAAGGCGAGATAGAAGCGGCTTCGCGCCTCCGGGTCACGGGACTGGTGTCGAACTCGCATTTGCTCGAGGAAACGGACGCACGGACGGTGCTTGACGGGTGGGCGCTTGCCCGCGAGGTTGCCAAAACTGCGGGTGTGCCGGTCTCCCTGGTGACGGCAAACGAAAGCTTGCAGGATGAGCTCGATGTCGAGCAGTTCGGATGCCCGGTCCTTTGGATCAGACGCCGTATGTTACCACCGTGGAAACTGCGAAGCATGACCGACCGAGCCCAGCAGGTCCTGGGACGTGACCCGACGCTTACAGAGGAAGGCAACACCGGTCAATAGAGACTCTAAGGAAGAGACGTATGCCGAAAGTCGTCGTGGACGAGCAAAGATGCAAAGGCTGTGAGCGCTGCGTAGAGGCCTGCCCGCAGGATGTCCTGTCCATGTCGAACCAGCTTAACGTGAAGGGCTATTACTACGCGCTCCCCTCCGCTCAGCCCAGATGTCTGGGCTGTATGCTTTGCGCGATTACGTGTCCGGATGTTGCGATCGAGGTGTTTGTGCACGGCACGCAATATAAGTTCTTTGAGTACTAGCGTAGGGACTGGATCATGGGCAAGGTTCTGATGAAAGGATGTGAGGCGATCGGCGAAGCCGCGATCCGCGCCGGCTGCCGAAACTTCTTCGGTTACCCGATCACGCCCCAGACCGAGGTCCCCGAATACCTGGCCAAGCGATTCCCGGAGGTAGGAGGACTGTTTGTTCAAGCGGAAAGTGAGGTGGCTGCCATCAACATGCTGTATGGCGGTTCCGGCGTCGGCAAGCGCGTGCTCACGACGTCGTCAAGCCCCGGTATCAGCCTGATGGCGGAGGGCATGTCCTACATCGCCGCGTGCCACCTCCCTATCGTTATCGTCAACATCGTCCGGGCGGGCCCGGGTCTGGGTGGAATCCTGCCGGCCCAATCTGACTATCTTCAGGCCACCAAGGGCCACGGCCACGGCGATTATAAGATCATCGTTTTGGCCCCTTCCTCGGTCCAGGAAGCCGTGGATTTGATCTACGAGGCATTTGATCTCGCTGACCACTACTTGACACCCGTAATGGTCATGGGTGATGGCATGATCGGTCAGATGATGGAGCCGGTCGACTTCCCGCCCGAGCGCGATCTGAGCAGCCTTCCAGAGAAGCCCTGGGCTGCCACAGGAGCGAGGGGACGAAGACCCAACATCATCAACTCCCTTTTCTTGAACGAGGACCAGTGCAACGCCAATAGCTGGAAATTAAGAGCAAAATATGACGAGATCGAGAAGAAGGAGAAACGGCACGAGTCCTATGCCTGTCGCGGCCACGACCTCGATGTGCTCATCGTGGCCTATGGAACGATGGCCCGGATCTGTAGGACTGCAGCCGACGAGGTGAAGAAGAAAACCAAGAAAAAAATCGGCGTTTTCCGTCCCATCTCGCTGTGGCCTTATCCTTACGAGGGCCTCGCCAAAGAGGCCGAAAGAGCCGATCGCGTCCTGGTCGTCGAGATGAGCACGGGACAGATGATCGAGGACGTGAAGCTGGCGGTGCTCGGCAAAAAACCGATCGACTTCTACGGCCTGACGGGTGGCATGGTCCCGTCACCGGACAACGTGGCGGACAAGATCGACGGGATGCTGAACGGACGCAAGAGGCGGTAGAATGAAAAAGATCTTTGGTTACCCTCAGTCGCTGACACCCAGCCCGACCCACTATTGCCCGGGTTGCACGCACGGAACGATTCACCGATTGGTGGCGGAATCGCTCGATGAATTGGGGCTGCGCGAGCGGGCCGTCGGAATCGCCCCGGTGGGATGTTCGGTGCTCGCCTATAATTACTTCAATTGTGACATGTTCGAGGCAGCGCACGGTCGAGCACCAGCCGTCGCCACGGGTGCCAAGCGATGTCGTCCGGATCTGATCATCTTCACCTACCAGGGTGACGGTGATCTAGCATCCATCGGGACAGCCGAGATTATTCACTCGGCCAACCGTGGCGAGAAGTTCACCGTCATTTTCGTGAACAACGCGATTTATGGGATGACCGGGGGGCAGATGGCACCGACGACCATGCCCGGCCAGGTCACCACGACTTGCCCCTTCGGCCGCAATCCCGACCACGAAGGATACCCCATCCGCATGGTGGAATTGCTGCAGACGCTCAGGACGCCTGCATACCTGGCTCGTGTGGCTGTCCACACACCCCTGTACACGATCGAAGCGAAAAAAGCGGTTCGTGAAGCGTTCCGTCTCCAGGCGGAAGGGGTTTGCTTTGCGATGGTCGAAATCCTCTCCATCTGCCCGACGAACTGGGGCTTGACCGCTGCTGAAGCGAACAAGTGGCTTGATGAGAACATGGTCCCCTACTACCCGCTTGGTGTGTTGAAGCACCCCCACAGGGACGGCACACCGGCGCCTGCAACCACCGCGGCGACGGCAGGAGCATGACATGCAGACCGAAGTGATCATGGCGGGGTTTGGCGGACAAGGCCTGATGATGATCGGCAAGCTCCTCGCCCGCGCGGGACTAGAGGAGGGCAAAACGGTCACCTGGCTTCCCTCCTACGGACCGGAGATGCGCGGGGGGACAGCCAACTGCACCGTCGTCATCGCAGACACGGCGATTGGATCGCCTGTTATCACTTCACCGAAAGCCGCAGTCGTGATGAATCAGCCGTCCCTCGAAAAGTTCGGCCCGCGAATCCGCAAAGACGGCGTCCTGGTCATCGACAGCACCATGGTTCCGGTCAACTCCGACCGCAGCGACATTCGGATCTTTCGGATCAGAGCGGATGAAATCGCTGAGGATCTTGGCAGCAGACGATCTGCCAACTTGGTCATGTTGGGAGCGTACGTCGGTCTCGACGAGATGATCTCCCACAAGACCGTTCTCGGGGCAATCGAGGAGACCTTCGCTTCCAAGAAGCAGTTCCTCGATGTTAACCGTAAGACATTCTTAAAGGGCTACGAAATGGCGAAAGCAGGGAAGAGCGATGGGTGAAGCCTGTATCGATCTGAAAAAAGCCCAAAAGATCATCGACCGCTATCCGGAAGGCGACAAGACCGGTCTGGTCCACGCCCTGCAAGACCTTCAGGCGGGGTTCGGCTACATCCCCTGCGAGGTGGCGGAGCTTGTTTGCGAGCGTCTACGTGTCCCGATCAGCAAGGCGTTCTCCGTAGCGACGTTCTACAAGGCGTTCAGCCTCGAACCGAAGGGTGATGTCGTGATCCGCGTCTGCACGGGAACCGCGTGCCACATCCGCGGCGCTCAAACCATCGTTGACGAAATCTGCACGCACCTGAAGATCGCCCCCGGTAAGACGACCGAGGATCGCAAATTCACCCTCGAGACCGTCAACTGCGTGGGGGCTTGTGCGATGGCACCGGTCGTCGCCTTCAACGGCGAATACCACGGCAACGTGCAGCCAGGGGCGGTAACCAGGAAGATACAAGGCGGGAACTGAACCGATGCGCATAAACAGCGTCAAGAGCCTCGAGACGGCAGCCAGAAAAGCCCGTAGCGAACGGGCCAAGATCAAAACGCAGATTCTTGTCTGTGCCGGGACCGGCTGCCTCGCCCATAAGAGCCTCGACGTGGCGGAGGCGTTGGAGCGGACCATCCGCAAACGAAAGCTCGACGCCGACTTGCAGCTCGGGCTGAAAACCACCGGGTGCCACGGTTTCTGCGAGCAAGGACCACTCGTGGTCATTCAGCCAAAGGGGATCTTCTACCGGGGCGTCAAGGTCAAGGACGTCAAAGACATCGTCGACAAAACACTATGTGATGGTGAAGTCGTTGAGCGCCTTCTCTATCGCGATCCCAACACGAAAAAGAAGGTGGCTGAGTACCGTTCGATCCCCTTTTACAGTAAACAGCATCGCATTGCCCTGCGAAACATCGGGAAGATCGATCCCGGAGATATTGACGACTACCTGGCAATCGGCGGGTACGTAGGCCTCGCAAAAGCCCTGACGAAGATGACTCCCGACGAGGTGACCGACGCCGTTACCAAATCTGGATTGCGAGGTCGCGGCGGCGGCGGCTTCCTGACCGGGCGAAAGTGGAAGACGTGTCGAGACGCGCCCTCCGACGTGAGGTACGTCCTCTGCAACGCCGACGAGGGCGACCCGGGCGCATTCATGGACCGTAGCATCTGCGAAGGTGATCCTCACGCGGTGATCGAAGGGATGGTGATCGGTGCCTGGGCGGTGGGGGCTGCCGAAGGTTACATCTA
>CAYOQG010000165.1:0-12645 GCA_964405925.1 uncultured Phycisphaeraceae bacterium
AGGCGACGTACGGTGACACGCCGGAGCAGACTCTGGCGGACAGTGGGTTCTGCACACCGGGGAACCTGCAAGCCTTGGCCAATCATCCGACCGATGCCTATCTGGCTCCGACGTGTGAACGTCTGGAGGGCAAGCATCAGACGCTCTCATCGAACCCCAACGCCGCCCATCGGGAGGATCCGCGTGAACCGGTGCCGTGTGATGGCCATGATGCGTTGCCGCGCAACAAGCATGGTCGTCTGAGCAAGGAGGCTTTTCTCTACGATAGCGAGTCGGATTGTTATTGGTGTCCGATGGGAAGGCCGCTCACGTTGGTGCGTATTGAACAGGAACAGCGGGACGGGCAACCACTGGACCGGCGTGTCTACCGTTGTTCATCCTGCGCGGGATGTCGGTTGCGTCCGTCGTGCACCGATCGCAAGAGGAATCGGCGAATCCGCAGCAACGGTAAGAACCCGCTACGTGAGGCGATGGCCGAGAAGGTGCATAGTGACGCGGGTCGGGAAGTCTATCGACAACGCCAATCGGTGGCCGAGTCGCCGTTTGGCGTAATCAAGAATGTGATGGGCGTCCGGCAGTTTCTGTTGCGGGGCCTGGAGAACGTACGGACCGAGTGGCGGTGGGTCTGCACGGCCTACAATCTGCGTATTCTGGTGAAATGGCTGCGTCGACAGCGCGACCGATGGGCGGGCGTGCAACTGCCACAGAGTTGATCCTACCCGGAGGCTGTACGCGCTTGCCTCTCCAGCGTCAGGCGCAGTCCATCGGGCACCGATTGACGCAGCCACACGGGCTCGGACCATCCGGTTGGTAGCCGGCTCAGCAGTGTTCTAGCCCACCGGGAGGTCCAACGACATGCCGCCACTCAACGCGGCTGGCATTAAACCGACAGACTCTCAAGACATGGCGCACCCGCCCACCCCACGAGTGCATTCGTCGTCATCTGCAGATGTTTGCCGGTTGGGCGTTGAGGAGACGGACGAGGTCTTCGGTGGCAAGTTCGATGAGGATGCCGCGGCGGCCGCCGTTGACGATGATGCGATCGACAGCCAGTAGCGACTCTTCAATCACGACGGGAAGGTGTCGTCTGGTGCCAAAGGGCGAGATGCCGCCGACGCGGTAGCCGGTGGCCTTCTCGGCTGCAGCCTGGTCCGCGAGGTCCACCTCCTTGGCACCAACGGCTGCCGCCATCAAACGGGCATCGAATCGCTGATCGCCGGGAACGATCGCTGCCCAGAACTGTTGGCCGGTGGCTTCGACGATCAGGGTCTTGCACACGATCTCCAGCGGCCGGCCGACAGCCTCGGCTGCGTGGTCTGCACCGATCTCGGTGAATTCATAGGGGAGGACGGTGACGTCCACGCCTTGGGTACGAATCCACTTGATGGCGTTAGTCTCGGACATCTGACCGGATCACCCGCATGAGACGGGCCTAACCTCTTGTGGCGTCAATCCAGGAAAGCCACCCGAGTCGGCGACGGACGCCGCCCCCAAGGGACGGCGCTGCACTCGTTGCGCGAAGGCGAGAATGCCACAGGTCCGTCAGTTCGAGTTCTTGCGCTTCACACGCGTACCGCTCGGAAGATCCTCGACGACGTATCCGAGTGCAGTCAGCCGATCGCGAATTTCGTCCGCGGAAGCATAGTCTTGATTCTTGCGAGCCTCATCACGCCGCCCCATAAGCTCGTCAACCTCCGTAGGCAGGTCCTGCGGTTCCTTCTCCAAAGGCAGGATTCCAAAGACCTCGTCGACGGCACGCAGGGCGGCTCGAACATCCTGAGCGTCCTCGCGGTGCAGCCTGCCCTGGGCCATGAGATAATTGGACTGTCTGATGAGGCGGAACAGGGCGGCCAGGGCGGCGGATATGTTCATGTCATCGAACATCGCCTCCCGGATGACCTCTTTCATGGTGATGATCCACGCTTGTATCTCGTGTTCCCGCGGACCGGTCGAGCGGACGGCGTTGAGGTTAGCCAGACAATCGTCCAACCGGCGAAGTGCCGTCCGAGCGGCTTCGAGTCGTTCATTGGTCAGGTGCACCGGCTGGCGGTAGTGGCTTTGCAGCATGAAAAAGCGTATTTCGCGCGGTGAAAACCCTTGGCCAATGAGGTCCGGAAGAACCACGCAGATGTCCTCGGCGTAGGTCATCTTCTTGCCCTTGGCCAGAACGAACTCGGAGTGAAGCCAGAATCGGGCCTGCGGTTCGCCGATCAGAGCCCGGCTTTGGGCGATCTCGTTCTCGTTATGCGGGAAGATCAGGTCGGCGGAGGCGGTGTGGATGTCGAAGCGCTCGCCGAGCTTGGCCCGGGCCATCGCGGAGCATTGAACGTGCCAGCTTGGACGAACGTTGCCCCATTCGGTCTTTCGGCCCAAACCTTTGCGCATCTCTGCCAAGTTGGATCGCCGAAGCAGTGTGAAGTCGCGCGGGTCTTCCTTGTCATAGCGGTCGAGGTCGACGGTCGCGCCGATCTTGATCTTGCCGAGATCCTTTCCGGAAAGCTCTCCATACGTGTCGACGCTGCTGATGTTGAAATACACGGAGCGGTTCTTCACGTAGGCGAAACCACCCTCGACCAGTGAGCGGGTAAGGTCAATCATGTCGTCCAACGACTCGGAGGCACGAACGTAGGTGTGGGCGGGCTTGATGCCCAGCGATTGCAGATCTTCGTGGAACTGGGCTTCATATTGGGCACAAAGCTCAGGCATGGATCTGCCGGTTCGCTCGGCTTCTTGGACCGTGTTGTCATCAAAGTCGGTGATGCTGACCACGTGCTCGACTTCGTGCCCCGCAAGCTCGAGCGTACGTCGAACAAGATCGTCGACCAGCAGCCGGCGCAGCACCCCCAGGTGCGGTCGCCGATGCACGGTGGGACCGCAAGAGTACATGGTGACGGCGGCGCCCTCCGAGATCGGCTCGAAAGGTTCGTATTTTCGTGACAGACTGTTGAAGAACTGCAACCGGACGGGCGGAACTTCCGGTTCGGCCACCTGGAAGAGGGTGGTCGAGAGGTATCGCTCACCACCGTCGGGAAGGACGACGACAATAACGCCGGAATCGATCTTGGCAGCGATCTCGCAGGCCACGTGCATGGCAGCCCCGGAGCTCATCCCTACAAGGAGACCTTCCTCCCGTGCGAGCCTTCGTGCCATTTCGTAGGCATCATCGTCCTCGATATTGACCTTCTCGATGTTAGCTTTAGCGTCGTAGATCCCGGGGACGTAGGCTTCTTTGAGATTCTTGAGCCCCTGAATGCGGTGGCCGAGGTACGGTTCCACACCGGTGACGTGGACGTCGGGATTGAGCTCCTCGAGGCGTTTGGCACAGCCCATCAACGTCCCCGTTGTGCCCATGGTGGTGACGAGGTGGGTGAGGCGCCCCTGCGTCTGCTGCCAGATCTCCGGGGCCGTCGTCTCATAGTGTGCCAGGACATTGGCAGGGCTGTTGAACTGATCGGGCATGAAGAACTTGTCAGGCTGCTCGGCCGCGAGCTCGTAAGCCCGCTCGATGGCGCCGTCCGTGCCTTGGTCGGCGGGGGTGAGCAAAAACTCTGCGCCCAGCGCCGCCAAAATCTTACGGCGTTCCTCGGAGACACCTTCGCTCATCGCCAGAAGGATCTTGTAGCCTTTGACGGCGGCGACCATGGCCAGGCCGATGCCGGTGTTGCCGGACGTCGCTTCAAGAATGGTTTTATCCTTCGTGAGCTCGCCGCTTCGCTCAGCCTGTTCGATCATGTACAGGGCGATGCGGTCCTTGACGGAACCACCGGGGTTGGCCCGTTCCAGCTTGGCGTAAAGCTCGACATTGGGATTGGGATTCACTTCCCGAATCGGGACCAGCGGTGTGTTCCCGATCAGGGCGAGGACGCCACGTCGGTCGGGCGTCTTGCGGCCCTCGCTTTGTTCTATGTCGTCTGCGCTGCTCGATGTTTTGCCGGTCATGGGGAGACCATCATACAGGATTTTACGTATAGCGTCAGCGTCATTCGTCGGTCGATTTCATCGGCTGTCCTCTCGCGAGATCACGTCGATGCGCATCCGACGCCCGCGGGACGATGTTCGCAGGAGACGGTCGGCTTCCTGGGGTGGAGATCGGATCGGCTGGGCTAGACCTTGAGTCTTCGTGAGCCTGACGACCTTGGCCACGGGGGCCGTCGGACGCGAGGCACGAGCTTAGGAGGCCTGGGAGCGCGTCACTGATATTGGGCGCTCCTTTGACTCAGTGATCGCCGGCAGTATGCTTGGTGGATAGAGAAGAGAACCGCCGTGTCATCCGGGGGAGTCAAACCCCACGTTTCTACAGAGGATTGGAACATGATGTCATCTGTGCTTGTCAGTGGAATGCTGGGGATCACGATCGCTGCGCCGGTGGGTGGACCGCCGCCCGCGCGAAAGGTGCCGGTGACGGACACCTACCATGGTGTCAATGTCGTCGACCAGTATCGTTGGCTTGAAGATTGGGATGAGCCGTCGGTTCGTCAGTGGAGTGAGGCCCAGAACCTCTATGCGCGGGCCATCCTGGACAAGCTGCCGCACGTCGACGAAATCCGCGGACGGGTAACGGAGATCCTTACGGCGAAGATGGTAAGCTATTATGGACTGTCCTATCGAGGCGGGTGGCTCTTTGCGATCAAGAACGAACCGCCTAAGCAACAGCCGTTTTTAATCGTGCTCAAATCGATGGATGACGCTGATTTAGCCCGAGTGCTCGTTGACCCAAATGTCCTTGACTCGTCGGGTCTTACGACAATCGACTGGTACGTGCCGTCGCCCGATGGAAAGCTGGTTGCCATCTCCTTGTCGAAGGCAGGGACAGAGTCAGGTGACGTCCACATCTACGAGACGGCTTCGGGGAAGCAGGTGCATGAAGTCCTCCACCGCGTAAATGGTGGCACCGCGGGTGGTGATGTGGCGTGGACACCCGATGGATCCGGGCTCTTCTATACACGGTACCCGCGAGCGGGAGAGCGCCCGGAGGAAGACCTGGACTTCTATCAGCAGGTCTATCTCCATAAACTGGGGACGCCGACCGAGCAGGACCAGTATGAGCTTGGCAAGGACTTTCCGCGGATCGCGGAGATCCAGCTCGATATGGATCGATCGACGGGCCGGTTGCTGGCCACGGTGCAAAAGGGGGACGGTGGGGAGTTCGCCCATTACCTTCGGTCACCGGATGGGAATTGGCGTCAGTTCAGTGAGTTCGGCGATCGAACGATCCAGGCGGCTTTTGGACCTAACGATGACCTGTTCCTCTTGTCACACAAGGACGCCCCGCGTGGGCAAATCCTTCATATCCCGATCGCCCGCCTGGGCACGAGCACCCCGGATACGATCGTTCCGGAGGGAAAGGACACGATCGTGTCGTCGTTCATGGAGTCGCCCACGATCGTGCCGACGACGTCGAAGCTTTATGTCATCTATCAGCTCGGTGGGCCGTCGGAGATTCGGGTCTTCGATCACAGTGGCAAGACCTTGGCAGCACCACAGCAGCTTTCTGTATCGTCCGTCGGTGGCCTGACGGAGCTCGGCAGCGACGAAGTACTGTTCAACAATCGCTCCTTTATCGATCCTCCAGCCTGGTATCACTACAGTCCAGAGTCGAACAAGACGACCAAAACCGCCTTGGAGACCCGAGCACCTGTTGACTTCAGCGACGTGAAGGTTGTGCGTGAGTTTGCTACATCGAAGGACGGCACCAAGGTCCCCGTCAACATCATCATGCCGAAGGACATTAAGCTTGACGGTTCAAACCCGTGCGTGGTATCGGGTTACGGGGGATACGGAGTCAGTCTGACCCCGAGTTTCAGTGCGACGAGGCGAATTCTGCTTGACCAGGGTGTGATTTATGCCGTGGCTAACCTGAGAGGCGGCGGGGAGTACGGCGAAGACTGGCACCAACAGGGGAATCTGACCAGGAAGCAGAACGTGTTCGACGATTTCGCCGCTGTTCTCAAGCACATGGTCAAACGCAAATACACGTCGCCAACAAAGCTGGCCATCATCGGCGGGAGTAACGGTGGCCTTCTTATGGGAGCGGCGATGGTCCAGCATCCCGACCTGATGAAGGCGGTTGTCTCCTACGTGGGCATTTACGACATGCTGCGCGTGGAACTGTCCCCCAACGGTGCCTTCAATATCCCAGAATTCGGTACGGTCAAGAATCCTGATCATTTCAAGGCGCTCTACGCCTACTCTCCGTACCACGGCGTAGAGAATGGAGTGAAGTATCCAGCTACCCTGTTCTTGACGGGCGCCAACGATCCTCGCGTCGACCCCATGCAGTCTCGGAAGATGACCGCCCGGCTCCAGGTGGCGACTGGCTCCGATGCTCCAATCCTGCTGCGTACGAGCCCGGAATCAGGTCACGGTGGTGGCACACCACTGACAGAGCGTATTGCAGAGGCAGTTGATGTCTATGGCTTCATTTTTGATCAGCTTGGCGTGAAGTTCGAGCCGGCAGCACCATCGGGCGTGGATTAGGTAGTTCACAGAGCCGAGACGCTGCGGCGGTCGCTGGAATCGCGTAGCGGAAGCGTCTTTTCATCCACCCTTGCCGAGGGGGAAAGACGGGGATCATGGACAATAGACAAGGACCGAGCGCGCTGTGGGGGACTCAAACGCGTCCCAGAGACTGAGTATGTCGCAGTGCGGATATAGGCTCAGCTTCCAACCATTATTGGCTGTGTATTTGATGAGTGGGATAGGGATTAGGGCTCATCCATCGGTGGCTGATCGTACTTGTTCAAGTAGGCACGCCTGAGCTGCCGAAGGCGTTCGTCAGATAAGAAGACGCATTCGCTTCGCTGAGCGTGGCCGGCGGCCACGTCCTTGGCGAATGTCTTGCACGTCGGCTCACCGCAAAGACCGCAGTTCAGACCGGGCAGGATGCGGCTGAGGGCTTCCTCAGCCTTCATTCGCTTGACACGTTCTTTCAGGTCAGCGGCATCCTCTTCGTTTGTACGGGGGAGGACCCGGCCCTTCAGTGAGAAGTCCTCATTGGGATAACGCCGCTCCACTTCAGCCAGCAGCTCTGGATCACCATCGGGGAGTTCGGACTTGAGGCGGTGTATCTTACTGAGTGTTACATAAATGTTGTTGACCGTGAGATTACCACCAATGCATCCACCCCAGCAGGCGTCACATTCGAGGTATTCGATGTTACGTAGTTTTCCCTTCTCAATGTCGTCGAAGACCTGAATGACGTTCGACAATCCAGTGACCAACATGTACCGGTGGCCGCCGAGGACATGTGCTTGGCCTTGACTTGTGGACCAGCGGAACATCTCCGCGCTGCGGATACTCTGCTCCGGATGGCCGGTCTTTAGTTCCTTGTCTGCGGTGCGGGCGAATGTAAGGATGCCGTTGTAGAGATCAGAGATACCGATGGCCCCCTCGAGGTTGCTCTTTGCCCCTTCAGCGGGGGCGAGGATCGAGATCGTCTTTGCCTGGCAAGGCGTAATGTAGATGGCAGCGATTTCCTCGGGAGAGATGCCCAGCCCTTCGGAGTACTTCCGCTTGAGTTCACGACCGGCGATCTCGCGCGGCGGCTGAATGCGGATGAGCTGATCCACCATGGATGGATACATGACCTGAACGAGCCGGACAATGACAGGACAGGAGACGGATAGGAGTGGGAAAGGTCCGTCCCAGGCTTCGACATAATCCATAATGGCACGATTCACCAGGGCAAGCTCGACAGTGAAATCCCATACCGCGTCAAACCCCAGTTCCTTCAAACCCGCAACAATATGCGCAGGGGAGACACTTAGAGGAAACTGCCCGTAGAGAACCGGCGACGGGACAGCCACTTTGTACTTGAACTTGTCAATCTCGGCGAAAGACCGTGTGGTGGCTTGTATGGCACCAGTTGGGCACACGCTCAGGCAACATCCACAATCGATGCAGAGGTTGGGTAGAAGTCTGGCTTTGCAGTCTTTGACGCGGATGGCGTGCGTCGGACATGCCCGCATGCAGGTGAGACATCCGGCGCACTTTTCCACATCGATGATGAAACCGTATGTTGGCTCAGGCACTTCTATGGCGCTCTCGGAAATCGTGCTACAGCGACCCTCTTTGATCCCCCCTTGGCAAGGCAGGAAAGAGCGGGGTCGAGCGAAACACACGAACAAAACATCCTCTATTCAAGCCGCACCGTGACCGAGACCGTCGTCCCGACTCCGAGTTCTGATTCGATGTCGAACTCATCCGAGTTCTTCCTGATGTTGGGCAGTCCCATCCCAAACCCAAATCCCATCTCCCGCATTTCGTCTGTCGCCGTCGAGTAGCCCTCTGTCAGCGCCAGTTCGATGTCTTCGATGCCGGGTCCCTCGTCGGCCATTTCCAGCTTGACCGCTTCATCCGTGAGCATGAGGGTCAGAATTCCTTTGGAGGCGTACATCACGACGTTCATCTCTGCTTCGAAAGCAATCACCACAGTACGGTGGATAACACCTGCATCAATATCGAGCTCTTTGAGTATCTGCTTGATTTCTGTGGCCTTTGCGCCGGCATTCTCGAAGTCACGCCCGCGGACCTCGAACGTCTTTCGCAACAGCTCCTCAGCCATCCCTACATCCCGCCCCTTAACCCATGCTCCCGCAGGATTCCACAGACATCGAACATCCCCAAAGAGGTCGCCAGTACGGGGATGTCGTTCCTGCGAGCCAGATCCATGGCGGACTCATTCGGCCGCTTCCCGCGGATATAAACGATCGCTCGCACATTCGCGATGTCTGCAGTTCGGACAGACTGCACGTTGGTGAGCCCGGTGATCATCAGGGCCCCCGGGCGGGCGAAAGCCAGAATCTCACTCATCCCATCCGATGCGACGACGGTGTCGACCTCCACGGATAGGTGCTCCTCACCAGTCAGCACGTGGCACTGAAGGATGTCCTTGACTTCGGCGAGCTTCACCATGTGGATCCTTGAAACGTGAGTATGCCGTTCACGACGCCCAATTCGGATTCGGCGATATCAAGACCGATCAGCGACGATCCACAGTCACAGGTGCTTTGCGGCTGCCTGCCGAAACTACTATGAGCTTGCTCTTGCGTCCCCTGTCTTTCCAACCCTTCAAAACTCTGTCCAACTACGGAAGCTCCATCAAATACTGATGCATATCTCTGGCTGCGTTTCTGGCGGCACCCATAGCGCTAATTACCGTCGCGGCACCTGTGACTACGTCTCCCCCGGCCCAGATCGCCTCACGCGAAGTCTTGCCCGTCTCCTCGCTGGCTTCGATATTACCCTTTCTGCCAACATTGAGCCCGGGTGTCGTCATCGCAATAAGGGGGTTTGGGCTGTTCCCAATGCTGCACACGGCGGCATCCGCCTTCATTTTGAATTCAGAACCCTCGATCGGTACGGGCCGGCGTCGACCCGAGTCATCCGGCTCTCCCAGTTCCATTCTCAAGCATTCGAGCTCAGTCAGCCAGCCCTGGTCATTCCCGATCAGCCTGGTGGGAAGCGTCAAGAAGTCAAAGATGACACCCTCTTCTTCAGCGTTTTCCACTTCTTCGAGGCGGGCGGGCAGCTCCTCGCGGCTGCGGCGATAAACGATGTGGACCTCGTCGGCGCCCAGCCGCAGGGCTGTTCGCGCGGAATCCATGGCGACGTTGCCACCGCCAAACACAACTACGTTGGAAGGTCTCTTGATCGGGGTGTCGTATTCGGGGAAACGGAAGCCCTTCATCAGGTTGCAGCGGGTCAGGTATTCATTGGCTGAGTAGACCCCGTTTAGGTTCTCACCGGGTATTTCCAGAAACCATGGGAGACCCGCGCCAGCGCCGACGAAGATGGCGTCGAAGTCCTCCAGGAGTCTATCTATAGTTTTTGTCTTGCCGACGATGAAGTCTGTTTTCAGCTCTACACCGAGGCTCTTCACATAGTCCACTTCCCGCCGCACGATGGCTTTGGGGAGGCGGAACTCGGGTATCCCATAGGTCAATACACCACCTGCGTCATGCAGGGCTTCGAAAATAACAACTTTGTGTCCGAGGAGGGCAAGATCGTTGGATACGGTGATTCCAGCGGGACCGGCGCCGACGATGGCGACTTTCTTGCCTGTCGGTGGCGCCATATCCGGTGTTTCGATGGCTCCGCTTTCGGCTTCCCAGTCTGCGAGGAATCGCTCGAGACGTCCAATGGCAAGAGGCTTACCCTTCTTACCAAGGACACACTTGATCTCACATTGTTCTTCCTGGGGGCAAACGCGACCACATACAGCAGGGAGTGCGTTGGTCTCCTTGATTTTTCGGATTCCTCCTGCGAAATCACCTCCGATGATACACTGAATAAAACCTGGGATGTCGATGCCGACAGGGCAACCGTCCACGCAAAGTGGTTTCTTGCAGCCAAGACAGCGCGAGGCTTCCTCTCGGGCAAGCTGCTCGGTGTATCCGAGGGCGACCTCGTCGAAGTTCTTGACGCGGTCGGACGGCGACTGCTTGGGCATTGGCCGTCGGTTATAGTCTATCTTACCCAACTCGCATCTCCTGAAACCCTAAAAATGGGAAGCGCAGCCGCTCGTATGGAGCGGGCGGACTTCTTCGGGATTATAGGTTTGCCGTCTCTTCAGAAACTCCTCCCAATCAACTTCGTGGCCGTCGAAGTCGGGCCCGTCAACACAGGCGAATTTCATCTTCCCCGCCACAGTGAGACGACAAACGCCACACATCCCCGTCCCATCGATCATAATCGGATTCATATTGACGATTGTCTTGATGCCCATTGGCTGGGTGACCTGGCAAGTCCTCATCATCAAGAAGGTGCACCCATTGACGATGATATGGTCGGGCTCGATACCCTCCAAACCGAGTATCTCTTCGAGGCAGGAGATATGACCTTTGTAGCCGGCGGTTCCGTCGCGGGTTATTTCGATTACTTTGTCGGATACCCTCTTGAATCTGTTCTGCCAGTACAACAGGTATGAGCTGCGGGCTTCGAGCAGCGTGTAGACTTTATTCCCTGCTCCTTTCAACGCCCGGGCGATGGGGTAGAGACTTCCAATTCCGTAGCATCCGCCAATGCACAGGACTGTCCCGAAGTTCTTGATCTCCGTCTCCTTGCCGAGGGGGCCGGCGTAGGTCGGGATGCTGTCACCAGGTTTGAGGCGAGCGAGCTTTCCAGTCGATGCTCCGACCTGCATGAAGATGGAGGTGACCGTGCCCTCTCCGCGGTTCCAGTCGGCAATCGACAGGGGCATCCGCTCGCCGAATTCATCGGGCCTCACGATCACGAAGTTTCCAGGTTGGGCGGTCTCCGCCACGTCCGGGGCCTCCACGGTCAGCACGTGGAGGTTGGGGACGATCATGCGGCGTTCAATAAGCTCGTACATTCCATCCTCCCCGCGATCTATACACCGGCAGGAACGGGTTTCGGTCGCGCAGTCCTTTTCGCAGGCGGCTTTGGTGCCGACTTGGCGGCACGAATCTTGATCATAACGGGGCTTATCCCAAAGCGATACAGGGGAGCAAGATCAACTCGATGCTCGATACCACCGTAGCTCACAGGCCGATGATAGTAGACGACGCCTGGCAGGCAGGCTTCGTCAGCCCTTGCCGTGCCGGTGACCGTGAACTTGCCATTGGCGCAAGTGACGCGCTCACCAGGTTCGATTCGAAGCCGACGCAAGTCGTCAGGGTGCAGTCGAAAACCTTCCTCGAGCCTGAGCTCAGCAAGACCTTCAACTTTGGAAGCTAAATCGACCCCACGATGGGCGAATCCGCCCGGCTCAGCCACAAGGACATAGGGTCCAGTGCCCATCGTTCGGCCTGTCCTCCGCTGGATGGGCAGTTTCGCCTTGGGAGTGAGCTGGCGCGGTTTCCGATTCGGCTTGGCTGGGAAGCCGAGCAGGTTCCTGCCAATTTCCCTCAGGACGGCATTGGCGTCCCGATACTTAAACCGAGAAAGGCCCAAACGTTCCGCGAGCTGGCTGAAGATATACCAGTCCGGCCTTGCGAAACCCGCAACTGGCCCTTCTGGAAGACTCTCTATTCTCGCGATTCTTTGCACGCGGCCTTCCATATTTGTGAGTGTTCCCTCTGCTTCGGCAAAGCTGGCGGCTGGGAAGAATGCATCAATATCAAATGGTGGTCGGTAGATCCCTTGCGCAATGATATACTCACAGTCAGGCCGTTCAAAGAATGGAGTCTCTCCCACCAGATAGAGCACTTTCGGGTTCGCCTTTCCGTTGCGTACGTCGGCCAGCGACAACCTCTTACCTTTGGCCTCGCTTATACCGGGGAGAAGCTCGCCCAGAGTCCCCAGTTCGAGAGCGCCGCGCGTGTTTGCACCATTGTACAGAGGTACGATAGTGACGTTTTTGCGCCGCATGAGCTTCAATAGAGCGTTAACCAACTCCCCATTTCCTGTATATTGGAATGCTGTTGGTCCGATCACGATCGCCAGAGACTTGGCTGATGAAAGAGCGCCGACCGCTTCATCGAGGGCAGCGGCGGTTACCCCAATCCTTTTTGCGGCACTGCCCAGATTGCCCTTCCTTTTCGGCGTGTTGTCGGCAATAGCACTGAGGACAGCACCTTCTTTGCCTGGTGGCGGTCGAAGCCAATGATCTGTCCACTGTGCCAAGTTGGAGTCGCGGGGGTCGCTGGGTACCAGAGGCGCACCGCCCCTCCATGCCCGCCGCAT
>CAYOQG010000166.1:0-12585 GCA_964405925.1 uncultured Phycisphaeraceae bacterium
TGGACAGATACTTCTGTGCTTCAACCTTGATACCATCAGCGACCCAAACGCCCTCCTCCACCACGAGATAGCTGACGTCATCAGTGGCGACGGCGCCGCCTGAGGGGTTCTGAAGCTTCACGCCAAAGCTGGTGGTGGTGACGTTGCTCAAGCGGGTCACGACTGGTGTTGAGTTGCTGTTGTATTGCACGGTGCATACGATGACCGGGCTTACATAGGAGCGGCTCAAATTGACGGTGACGACAGTGCCGCCGACAGAGACGGAGCCGGCTTCTATTTGAACGATGGCGCACACGTCGTTCAGTTCGTCGCAGTCTTCACCCGGGCAGGGGTCGGTGCCCGGCTGACACGTGTTCGACACACAGGTCTCGGTACCGTTACAGTAGGACCCGTCGTCACAGTCACCGTCGACGAGACAGTCCACGCAGACATCGTTGGTTTCATCGCAGGTTTGCCCCGGGCAGGAATCGCCCGACCCGACGCACGATCCACCCGAGCAGGTATCGGTCAAGGTGCAGAACAAGCCGTCATCGCACGGGTCGGTGTTGTTAGTGTACTGACATGCCCCGGCTACGCAGGCGTTGTCGGTGCAGACGTTGGTGTCGTCGCAGTCGCCGTCGACCAGGCAATCGGCACAGATGTCGTTGGTCTCGTCGCAGAACTGACCCGGGCAGGAATCGCCCGAGCCTAGACAAGAACCACCCGAGCAAGTATCGGTGAGCGTGCAGAACAAGCCGTCATCGCAGGATAAAGTGTTGTTGGTGTATTGACACACCCCACCGACGCAGGCATCGTCCGTACAGACTTCGCTGTCATCGCAATCGCCGTCGACCAGGCAATCGGCGCAGACGTCGTTGGTCTCGTCGCACATTTGACCAGGGCAGGGATCGCCACTGCCCACGCACGATCCACCCGAACAGGTATCCGTCAACGTGCAGAAGAGCCCGTCATCACAGGGGTCGGTGTTGTTCGTGTATTGGCATACCCCTCCGACGCAGGTATCGTCGGTGCAGAGGTTGCTGTCGTCGCAATCGGCATCCAAGACGCATTGTGATACAGCCACTTGCACGTAGTCGGTTCTGACCTCCTTGTTACTACCGCTGTTCGTGACGAGCAGAGTCACCGCGTTGGCTGCGTCGACGTAATCGGAGGGGTTCGTTGAGTAGGAGCCGGTGATCGTCGAGTCTGGCGGAACCGCTGTGGTCGTACTGCCCACAAGCTCGTACGAGGTTGTCGCTGCGTTCCACAGCCAGACCTGACAGTTCCCGCCTCCACCGCTTCCGCCTCCTCCTTCCCAAAGAACATCGAGAGCCATGATGCTTCCCGGGGCTTCGGCGATTGTGAAGGCGAAGCGTACCGCGGCTCGGTTGGTCGATCCAACAACACCCGTAGCCTGACGGGACTCGTCCGAGTAGGCGATAGCCGTGTATTCCGCAGGGCCGAATTCCGCTGTCGGGATGGTATTACTTGTCGGCGGGATGGGCGATCTGGGAACCGAGTTTGCGTATGCGAACCGGTCGACACCCGCGTTAGTGCTGAAGTCGTACACGGATGTGGTCTGGGCGTAGCTGTCCCTCGCTACAAGCGAAAGGACAGCGCCAATCGAAAGGCCCAAAACGAGTGGAAGCTTACGTCCGCTTCGTATTAGCATTCTCTTTCCCTCTCTGCAGCCGACGGCAAAAAGTGCCAGTGATCCGCGTAGAAGCCGCGTTCGTCTCAATGTGGTCCGGCACCGCGCGGCCGCGTGAGATGCCTAGGCAAACACCGTACCCCCTCTATGCGCTGGAGGGTGTCAGGCAGTCTGCTACCCAGAAACGATGACCCCTGATCCAGCGCTCCCACGTAGTTGTAGAATGGCCCTGGCGGCTCCTCTCTCCAGTGCAACTCAATGGCAATGAAGCTAGCTAGGGAGCCCACCTTCACCCCAAGTAACCTTTCATATCACGTAAAGCCGGGCGATTCAAGCGAGAAGCACCTCCAGCAGCGCCCATTTTCGGACAGCAGTGCGGTAATCCGAGCCTTTGGGTGTCAGCCAGTCGGTCAACGATCCACGTTTTCAGCGAGCCAAACATCTCTGTTCGATCTGCTGGAAGAACATGTTTTCTCGGCCGGACGGCGGTGCGGGGATGGCGTGGGTTATTGCTTTCTTCGATGAAGCAGGGCCTATGGAGGGCGGCGGACTTGTAGATTAGGGCCGGTCCACACACTGTCGGCGCAGGTCAACGCCGAAACATGGCGGATTGGCTGAGTGCCTCCCCCGTCCCGCTGGGCAAGACCCCCGATAAAGGCGATTCCCCTATTTTCCCAGGCAAATCATGAGAATTCGGACCACGCGATCTGTGCCAGGACTTCCGGTGTGCAAGACCCGTTTGGGTGTTGCGCGTGAGGGTCAACGTCTGGTCGCTATAGTAGGTCGCTTGTATGGCAGATTGCATCGCCGATTGCGGGCTCGTCACGACCCCGCCACCAGTGATTGGCAGGCGCACAGACGGTACAACCCGTGCGAACGGATGACGGGCTCCAGCGGATGGTGTACCTTGTGGATGTGACCTCGCAAGTGGTGGGTTTGACCGGTGCCTCCAGTAAGCGAAACGTCCAGTAACCTGACTGGGATAATCTTCGACGTCAAGCGATACGCCATTCATGATGGCCCCGGTATCCGCACAACCGTGTTTTTCAAGGGGTGCCCGCTTCGATGCGAGTGGTGCCATAATCCGGAGAGTTGGAAACCTGAAAGAGAGCGTGCATTTCGCCCGGGGCGGTGCGAGGTCTGTGGCTGCTGCGTCTATGCATGCCCACGCCAAGCCATCTCTATCGAGGCTGATCAACCGACAACGGATGAAAATCGCTGCGTCCTGTGCGGCGCGTGTGTCGAAGCCTGTGTGGCCGGAGCGCGAGAGATCATCGGTCGGCAGGTCGGCATTGGCGAATTGATCGCTGAGATTGAGCGTGATGTCGTGTTTTATGATCAATCCGGCGGGGGAGTCACTTTTTCGGGAGGGGAACCGCTCATGCAGCCGGACTTCTTGCTGGGGCTTCTGGTCGAGTGCAAGGCGCGCGACATTCATACGGCCGTCGATACGAGTTGCTACGCGCCGGCGGAGGTCATCGACGGTGTGAATCCGCACGTTGACCTGTTCCTGTGCGATCTGAAGCACATGGACAGCGCCCGCCACGAGCAAGCTTCCGGTTTCCCGAACGAGCTGATCCTGGAAAACATCAGACGCATCGCCGCAACCGGTAGGAACATCATTTTGCGGCTCCCGCTTGTACCGGGTTTCAACGACGGAGGTTTGAACTTGGAGGCGACCGGGCGGTTTGCTGCTTCGCTTGGAGCTGTCGTCGCGATGGACGTGCTTCCCTATAATAGCGGAGGCTCGGCGAAATCTGTTCGGCTGGCGGGTCAGCGCGATATGCTTAGGGCGACGCCACCCACCGACGAACGGTTGAGAGCCACGGTGAAAAAGCTGCGAAGCTTCGGACTTATCATCAGGATAGGTGGCTAAACATGAACGAAAGAGTGGCAGGACTCAGGCAGCGAAGCCTAGATGCCGTTGCTTCCGTGTCGACGGAACGTGCCGAACTTGTGACGTCGTTCTACAAGGAAAATGAGGGCCGGTATTCCGCACCCATGATGCGGGCACGGGTCTTTAGACATCTCTGTGAGCATAAAACCATCTACATCGGTAAGGACGAATTGATCGTGGGCGAGCGGGGGCCCCGGCCGTGTGCCACACCCACCTACCCCGAACTCACCTGCCACAGTGTGGAGGATTTGCGGATATTGAGCGAGCGGGAGAAGACGTCGTATACGGTCAGCGCCGAGGGTGTGACAATCTACGAGGAGAGGATCATCCCTTATTGGCGTGGTCGCTCGATAAGGGATCGCGTCTTTCAGGAGATGTCTTCGGAGTGGAGAGACGCGTATAAGGCGGGGATCTTCACCGAGTTCATGGAGCAGCGGGCGCCAGGCCACACCGTTGCGGACGGCAAAATCTACCAAAAAGGCATGCTCGATTTCAAGCGAGACATTGGCCGTACCCTGGACGATTTGGACTTTCACCGTGATCCGAACGCGTTTGAGAAGCGTGAACAGCTCCGAGCAATGGACATCGCAGCTGACGCCTTGATCATTTTTGCTAAGCGTCATGCCGAACTGGCTGCGCAGATGGCGGAAGGCGAACAGGACCCAATTCGACGGCATGAGCTGACTCGTATCGCCGAAGTCTGCCGACAAGTGCCCACCCATGCCCCCAGAGACTTGTGGGAAGCGTTGCAGATGTACTGGTTCTGTCACCTCGGCGTGATTACGGAACTCAACGGGTGGGACTCATTCAACCCCGGCCATTTGGACCAACATCTATATCCGTTCTATGCCAAAGGCCTTGAGGACGGCACACTAATACGCGAAGCCGCCAAGGAGCTTCTGGAGTGTTGGTGGATCAAGTTCAACAACCACCCTGCTCCTCCCAAAGTGGGTGTTACGGCGGAGGAGAGTGGAACCTACACCGACTTCGCGAACATCAACATCGGCGGTATGACGCGCGATGGCGTGGATGCGGTGAACGACGTCTCCTATCTGCTGCTCGAGATCATTGATGAGATGCATATCCTTCAGCCAAGCACCAACGTTCAGATTTGCGCACAGACGCCCAATCGCTTCTTGAACGCCGCGTGCAGGGTTATCCGCAAGGGATATGGATTTCCTTCCGTGTTTAACGCTGACGCCGTGGTGAGCGAGTTGCTTCGCCAGGGAAAGACGGTCGCCGACGCTCGCGAAGGGGGAACCAGTGGGTGTGTCGAGGCGGGGGCATTCGGCAAAGAGGCGTACATACTTACCGGATACTTCAACCTGGTGAAACTGCTGGAACTGACGTTGAATGACGGATTCGATGCAAGAATAGGGCGTCAACTCGGGCCCAAGACCGGCGACCCAACCGCGTTTAGCTCTTTTGACGACTTGTTCAGCGCGTGGCAGAAGCAGGTTCGACATTTCGTGGACGTCAAGATTCAAGGCAACCAGATCATCGAGCGAATGTATGCCACATATGCCCCAGCTCCATTTCTCTCGATCTTGATCGATGATTGCATTGCCCGCGGCAAGGACTACAACGACGGTGGAGCCAGGTACAACACCACATACATTCAAGGTGTGGGCATCGGCAGCCTGACGGACTCGTTCGCCGTCATCAACCATCATGTCTTTGATTCACAGACGTTTACGATGGGTGAGCTGATCGAGGCACTCGGTTGCGATTTTACGGATCGGGACAGGCTGCGGAACGTGCTCGTCAACAAATCGCCGAAGTATGGCAATGACGACGATGAGGCCGATTCCGTCATGCGCCGCTGCTTTGAGACATTCTTCGAGACCGTCGAGGGCCGTCCGAATACGAAGGGTGGAGTCTATCACATTAACATGTTGCCGACGACTTGTCACGTCTACTTCGGATCTGTCACAGGTGCGACCCCCGATGGCCGGAAAGCCTGGACTCCACTCTCTGAAGGAATCTCGCCCGTGCAGGGCGCGGATCGGCGCGGTCCGACGGCGGCGCTCAAATCGGCGGCGAAGATGGATCATGCCAAGACCGGCGGCACGCTTCTCAACCAGAAGTTCGCTCGCTCAGTCCTGACTGGTGACAATGGCATCGCCAAACTGTCTGATCTCATTCGCTCTTACTTTAGACTTGGTGGTCATCATATCCAGTTCAACGTGATTGACGCCGAGACACTCCGTGACGCGCAAGAACATCCAGAGGAGTACAAGAATCTCATCGTCCGCGTGGCCGGCTACAGCGATTACTTTGTAGACCTTGGCCGCACGCTCCAGGACGAAATCATCTCCCGCACCGAGCACGAATCGTTGTGACCAACGTGGCGGTGTGGGCGACGTGCATAAGACCGTCTGCGGGTGGACTGCACACTGCCGGTTGCCACAAGTGGTTTGTCCAGCCGTGTTGTTGCTCCCAAAAGCTCCGCGGTGATTCGCCAACGGCACGCCCGGGGGTCGGATTTGTAATCCGTCATGTGTCCTTCGCAGTTCGCGGGTGGTGAGACGCCGACTGCAGGCCCGGTGAACACTGGGGACATGCCCGCTACTCGCGGGAGACCCTCGTGGGAATGAGTTCGCGGACTGTCATAAGCAGGGCAGCGGCAACCAGGGCGATGACGATGATAGCGAGAAGCTGTGGTATGGCGGTGGCATCTGGGGGATAGAGCTCCTCTCTCAGTTTGGGCGGCAATTCATAGAGATCGGTCAAACGGGGTATGAACCCCGCTGCCGCGACCCTGAGCTGGTGGGCGAGCGAGTAGATCCTTGCACGAACGGGGAGATTGCTGAGGATCAGCTCGACCGCGATCAAATAGACAACCGAAACGCCCAGGGGGCGCGCGGTCAGCAGGCCGATCAAGGTGAATAGTGCCAGAAACGCTACCACTGCCATCGGCATAAGGGCGAGGTAGTACCAGAGGTCGGTCACCGGATTCCAGTTGGCGAAATAGGCGTCGCCGACCGGCGAAGGCACGTCCCGGCCAGCGGTCGCGCAGAAGTGCAAACTGATCATGCCGAGATCAGCCAGCACACCCAACACGACCGCGGTGCCCACGAATTTCACCAAGAGTACTGTGGCTCTTCGCATTCGTCGGGTGATCAGGTAGGTGATTGTCCGAGCCTCTGCGTCTGCGGCGATCAACGCCGTGCCATGGACCATGCACACGAGCGGCACCAGCACCGACATCAGTAAGATGTGGGCCGGAACCTGATACATCTCCCATAGGTCTTTAGCATCGGGTGCCGGAGTGTCAAACGTCCGTATCAAGAGTAACAGCCCGCTCGGGGCTGCGAGGATCAGCAACGTCAGCCAGATCTTCCGGCTGATAAGCGCTTGCCGAATCGTGAAGCCGAACAAGGCTACAAGTGGTCCCATAGTCGCTATCCCGCCTGTCAGCCGCTCCGTTGCGTCAAGTAGCCGAATACGGCTTCGAGGCTTTCATCTGTGGCGGCGATTTCTCGCACATTGATACCCTGATCGAGAATCAACCGTGGCAAACGTCCATACACCTGGTCGGGCGAAGGTGTTTCGATGATCAGCCCGTCGTCTCCCGTGATTCTGAGTGCGGTGACGATGTCCAATTGGGCGAGCTGAACGGCCAGGGCTCGCGGTTGATCCAGGCGCACTCGGATCGCATGTGGTCGCTCGTGCATCGCCCGCCGCAAGGTGTGAAGATCACCCTGGGCAACGATGCGTCCATGGTCGATCATGAGTATTTGCCTGGTCAGGGCCTCGACCTCGTGAAGGACATGACTGGAGATGAGGATGTCCACACCCTCGGCAGCCAATTTCTGAAATAGCGTACCCAACTCGTTGCGAGCGACCGGATCAGCTCCAGTGAACGGCTCGTCCAAGACCAGCAGCTTGGGCTCGTGGACCAGGGATTGAGCGATCTTGATCCGCTGCCTCATGCCCTTGGAGTAACCTTTGATGGCTCGTCGGGCGTGGGCACTCATGCCCGTCAGGTCGATGGTCTTGCGAACGGTCTCGTGCATGGCGGCCCCGGACATGCCGGAGGCTCTGGCGAGGAGGGTGACAAATTGCTGGCCGGTCAGGTTGGGCCAGAAGGGATCGCCCTCCGGGCAATATCCGATCTGGGATAAAACGTGCGGGTTATTCCACACTTTTTTTCCGAAAATTCGGATGGTTCCCTTGCTGGGATGTAGCTGACCCATGGCCAGACCCATGAGCGTGCTCTTTCCCGCGCCGTTGGGACCCACCAACCCGGTGATACCGTGCCCGATGGTTGCGGTCACTTTGTTGAGACCGATGACCTCGCCGTACCATTTCGACAGGCTGTCAAGCTCGATCACCGATGTTTGACTGTTAAACATTTGCCGCAGACCTGGCGAATCGCACGACCCGCCGATAGCAAAGCCAAAACGCGCCCGCCGTACAACCCGCCAGCACGACGGCAGCGTAAGCGGGGTTGACGGGCTTGACCAAGGCCTGGCTGAACGCCTCCGGTGGCAGGGAAGACGCCTCCCACGCCCGCCGAACTCCAAATAACCACTCGGTCACGATCACTATGTCATCTCGCAGCGAAAGACACCCGAGCCATCCCGTGGTCACGGCTGCGGGCAACGTATCGTCCACGATCCGTTGTGCGAGCACGGGGATGAAGCAAACGGCCAGCCAGGCGACGGCCACATAACGATGGTCGGAGGTCAGGCTCGACAGGGCCAGGATGATGGCCCCGCCTACGACGCACACGACGGCACCCGACACAAACAAATCAAGGCCCAAGTCCAACGTCTGGGCGTAGGTGTGCAGACCCCCCGTAATCAGTGATCCGATGATCAGGGAAAGCACGTTTGGAGCGAGCATCACCACGGCGATAAAGGCCGCCACCACCAGCCACTTACCAACTATATATGTCATGGGTGTCACGGGCTTGGCAAAATAGATGGGGAGGGCCCGGGTTTTCAAGTCCTTGGCAATCAGTCCCGGTCCGACCCGAGCGACGATCACCAACACCCAGAACATCTGCACCTTAATGGTCAGAAGATACATCGAGCGCCACAAAAGCTCGCGGAAGTGTTCGAGTTGAGCGACGCTGCTGATGTCCACATGTAGGAGCGCCTGCACGAAATCATAGAGACCTTTCGCTTGGTCCGTGCCGACGAGCGTTTCCAACAAGGATAAAACGTAGAGAACGATGCAACTCCCGATCATGACCGCACCCGCGGTCATGATGAGGACTCGCGTCCTGGCTTCCTTAAGCGTCAAGCGGATGCCGGTCACGACGATCGTCAGCCAGGTCCAGCGACCCTTGGTGAGCTGGCCGTCCCAGCGATGGTAGCGATGCGTTCGTGATGGGTAGGCGTCGCTCATGCGGGTCGTTGCCGGTGAATGGCTGCCATGAAGGTCTCTTCGAGTGAGCTGCGTTTCGGATGCAGGCCGTGCAGCGTCACACCCGCGGCATCGGCCGCTTCGAGGACCAACCGTTGACTTCCTACAGCAGGGAGCGCAATGGACAGCCGATCGCCACTTTGATCGAGCAGTTTGACACCGCGCTTGGTTAGCTGCTCCTGCAATTTCGCGTTGCCCGCGGTGAACTGAATGCTGTAGAGCGTGAGGTGAGGCTTGTTCATCTCGTCGATGCGACCCTTGGTCAAGACTTCGCCCGCGCCCATGATGATGACCCGCTCGCAGACCCGCTCCACGTCGGGCAGTAAGTGACTGGACAGCAGCACGCTGATCCCCGCCCGTCCGAGGTCGCCAATCAAGGAAAGCATCGCCTGACGACCATGGGGGTCCATGCCGTTGGTCGGCTCGTCGAGCAGGAGAAGATCCGGATCATGCACCAAAGCCTGTGCGAGCTTCAACCGCTGTCGCATCCCGGCTGAGTACTCCTCCGCAGGCCGATAGCGGGCCTCGTCGAGGGCGACGTAGTCGAGCACTTCGTGTGCCCGCTGCATGGCATCCCCATGGGACATACCTGCCAATCGGCCGGCGTAGCATACGTAGCCGGTTCCGGTCAGGCCGGGGATGAGACAATCGTTTTCAGGTACGAATCCGACCCGCCGCCGGATGGACCGCTGCTGTCGCCGGACGTCCAAACCGAGGACGCCTGCCTTGCCCGAAGTGCTGGGCGTCTGGCCGAGCAGCACGCTGATGAGGGTGCTCTTCCCAGCCCCGTTAGGGCCGAGCAGGCCCACCAGACCCGCTTCGATCGAGAGAGTCACATCGTCAAGCGCCGTAATATGGCCGTAACGCTTGGTCAGCTTGTCACACGTAATCACGTTCATCGGGGTCGAATGCAGCAAACCTCGAGTTACGAAGCACGGGCTACGAATAGCCGTAGACAACGAGCGTTCCTGGATTACGTAATTCGCGTTCGGCAGCTCGTTATTCGTATCCGTGTTCGGGCTTTCCGGGCAGTCTAACGGGTGTTGGCACAGTTCGCCAGCGGCGGGCTGGCCCGATTGACCTTACAATAGGCCCTCGTTCCCGCAGGATCTCCCGTGCTGCGTGTGAGCACTTGTTGACTCGGTATCTTGGGAGAGGTGTTATGCGGCTGAGCTTTGTTGTCGTGTCGATCCTCTTTGTCCAACTTCTCATGGTCGACAGGCCTTCGTGTCTGGCGGCTGCGACCTGCGGACCTGATTCTAAACGGAGCGAGCCTACGGACCAGCCAGAACCAGCAACGAAGCTCTACACTTTCAAAGACCACGACGCACCGCCAGCCTTCCAGCTCGTTGCCACAGGTGAAGCACTACGTCGGAAATCGGTGCCAAAAATGGCCGACGGCAGACTCTCCCTCCTCGAATCGTGGTGGAAGTCCACGGGCTCCGCAGCTTTCCCGGCGCCGACTCCGGTGATCACCCGGGTCGTCGAGGCTTCCTGGAAGCTAATCATGAACACCGGTACCGAGGGTGCAGGCTTCGCGTGGCTAAATGTCCAGACGTATGGTGACATCGCTACGGCACCGGACGTCGAGCAGTGGGAAGCGCCGAACATTCCAGACTCGTTCGCGATCGGGTTTGATGCGTCGAACCCGCCCAATCGTGATCCCTTCCGCGGCTCGGGCAATGCCTACGACCGCCCGCAGCACGAAGTATCACTGCACTGGAACGGCACTGAGATTGTCAAACGAACGACACCGATGGACTTCCGCGATGAGAAGCCGCATGACGTCAGACTGACCATCGGATTCGTCCCTGGCGGCGCAGATGTGAGCGTGTGGATCGACGATGTAGCGATTTTCGAGAGCTACTTTATCCCCTCGATGACCGCCTACGTCGGCCGCCCAGCCCTTGGTGCTCGAAATGATGAGACGGCGGGAGACGTCCTGATCGACGATCTTCGCATAACCTGCAAAGAGCCCATTGGGGCCCCTGAACCACCGCTTACCATTGTCGCCATCGATCATAAGCTCAACGATGCCCAGCATCCCAGGAACGAAGCCACTGTCGAGTTTCCCGAGAGCACCGATCGCTTCGCCCGTATCATTTGCACGTTGCGACTCGATGAGCCGGAGGCGGGCTTCGATCCCTGGGATCGGCTGGCTGCCCTCTACGTATATGACGAAAATGGTGAGCGATTTGAGATATTGCGTTACATCACTCCATACGATCGCGGTTTCGAGTGGAAAGTCGATGTGACCGACTTCCGCCCACTCCTTCGCGGGAAACACAAGATCGAGCAGTCTTCTCAAACCTACGCCGAAGGGTGGGTGGTGACAGTGACGTTCGACTTCTACCCTCAACTACGGGACGGGCAGCCCGCCCTGGCCGACCCTCTCGCATGCAAGGTCGTCAACCTTTGGGTGGGCGCTCCCGAACTCGGCAACCCCGAAAAACCCGTCGAGGCGTTTTATACACCGAGGACCGTGCGGCTGGACGAGCAAACCGTGTCCGCCAAGGTCCGCATCGTAGTGACCGGACACGGAATGCTTCCAAACACGAACAATGCTGCCGAGTTAATGTCCATCGGGCGCACGCTCACCGTGAACGGCAAGTCGTTCCGCAACGTGCTTTGGAAGACGGACAATTATCTGAATCCCTGTCGACCGCAGGGTGGAACCTGGAAGTACGATCGTGCTGGCTGGGCACCGGGTGACGTCGTCCGACCGTGGGAAGTGGACATTACTCACCTGATCGCAAAAGGCGGTGAGGTTACGCTCGAGTACAAGCTCGACCCGTACGTGAACGAGGCCAGGGGGCAGACCTGGGCACCCTTTCATCACACGGAAGCACAAGTCATCCTATACTGCAAACCATAACAGGATACAGAATGTCGAATAGCGAATAGCGAATACCGAATGGGAGACGCAGAAGGTCTTTATTCAGTTCTACATTCGCCATTCCTCCAGATTCTCCAGATGGCACTGACACCCCGTCTCAGCGTCAGCCGAGTTGGATCCAGCTTGCGTAGGCGGGCTTTGCCCGCCGGGTGAGCGTTGAAACGTCCCCTCTTATCGCGTATACTCATGTAAGTCGTGGTTGCGACACCTTGCGCCTTGAAGCCAGCGAAGCCCGATAATGCAGATCCAAAACCCGTTACGTTTGGCAACCATCTTGCTCACGCTATGTGGTGTGGCTCCAGCCGGCGGCGGGCCGGTCACGTTCGAATTTGCCGGCGAGGTCACATCCGTACGAGACGACGGGGGAATCCTCGGTGGTAGGATTGAGATCGGAGATTCATTCTCGGCGAGTGTCACGTTCGAGAGCGATACGCCGGATGCGGCTCCGGATGACCCTATGGTCGGGGTGTACGTCGATGCAGTAAACGGGGTCTCGGGCAACACCGGTGACTTACTCTTAACTGGACCCGCGGGATTCCGCAACCATATCCGTGTTTTCAACGACTTTACCGTCGAGCCTCTGGATTTGTTCGTTGTAACCGTTGACATCCACCTTGGACAGGCACTTCTGACGCTGTCGATCGATTTTGGTGACACATCAGCGACCATGTTCAACGATGACTCGGTTCTCGCAGCGCCGCCAAGCATAGGTTCATTTGAACAAGGCGGGTTCATAGTCTCCAATGTTCCTGGCACTCTATGGATAAGCGGAGACATCACATCGGT
>CAYOQG010000167.1:0-12486 GCA_964405925.1 uncultured Phycisphaeraceae bacterium
TTCTGAGCCAGGATCAAACTCTTCAGTTAAAATTCGTTTCCATCATCCGACCGTAAAGTCAGGCCGAATGTGAGATTCGACGTAGGGCTAACATTCTTGCGCTCGTGAGAATGAAAGCTGTTCACACGGTTCGACCCGTGCTGGCTAACACCGATCGACCGCGAAATGGACCCTACCCAGCCATTCGAGCGCGGCTGGGCGAAGCCCTCACATTCTCACGACGACAAACCTGTTCACTTGTCAAAGAGCGTTTCGCCGCACGTCTCGTGCGCGCATATCACACGCTACGCACGTATTTTCATACGGCGAACGGAGCATCTTATCACTTATAGGCCCCCTGTCAACCCACAAGATCGGCCGATGAACGCCCAATTATTCGCTCCACGTACACCGAGCATCTTACGGTATCACTTTATTCTGGCCCTCTCATCGGCTTTCGGATGCCCGCAGCTAGGGCGGATGCGAGGAGCTGTTTCCGCCCTCGGTTGCACTGCTGCGGACCGTGAACCCGCCCAGGACCACCGGTTACCCGGCCTCCGAACGGTGCGATGGTGTTGGCCGCGGTTTTGCCGGGCACTGGGCGTCGAATACAATGGCCGTCCGCGTACCCATCCAATTCGTCGTTCTAGGAGGAGGTTGAAGATGTCACGAGTTGCCCTTGCTTTTGTCGCGCTTCTTTCGTCCGGGGTTGTCCCGTTTAGTGCTGTTGGTCAAAACGTCATCTATGTTGACGACGCTGCTCCCCTCGGCGGCGATTGCAGGAGTTGGGGTACGGCGTGCCGCGATCTCCAAGATGCGATATTCCTCGCACGAAGCGATCCAAGTATCGGGGAGATTCACGTCGCCCAAGGTACGTACAGACCCGACCAAGACGAATCGGGCAATGTGACGCCCGGCGACCGCGAAGCGACGTTCCAACTCCTCACCGGCGTCGCCCTCCTCGGTGGCTACGCCGGCTGCGGCGCGGATGAGCCAAACGAGCGGAACGTCCCGGCCTTTACGACCACCCTCAGCGGCGACCTCAACGGTGATGACACCATCATCGACCCCGGTCCCGGCGGAGGAACGCCGGACGACACGTGCGAGAACGCCGGACCGATCAACACTGGCAGGACGTTTTTCGACACCACCGGGGCCACGGCCGACGGCCCGAGCCCGGTGGATTGCGATACCGGGCTACAACCCTTTGAGGCGGACATCTGGTACGTCTATACCCACTCGTGGCCTACGGACATGGTGGAGGTAAGCCTGTGCGGCAGTGAGTTCGACACCATGCTGGCAGTGTACGACGGCGACACCTGCCCGCCGACGACCGAGTTGGCCTGCGACGACGACGCTTGCGGTCATGGAGGGCCCTCGCATCTCGTGTTCCCCGCCACACAGGGACAGGCGTACCTGATTCGCGTGGGTGGATTCGCTGGTGCAACCGGTCCCGGAGTCATCAACATCACATGCATCCCCGGCAAGATACTCATCGCCGAGAACAGCTACCACGTCGTAACCGGGAGCGGGAGGGACGAGACGGCCGTCCTTGATGGCGTTACCATCACGGGTGGTAACGCCAACGGCCCGGATTACTGGGAGCAGGTCGGGGGAGGCATTCTGAACGACGCAGGAAGCCCCACCCTGTCCAACTGTCGGTTCACCGGCAACCGGGCATCCTGGGGCGGTGCCATCGGGAATTGGAATTCCAGCAGTCCAAGAGTGGAGAGCTGTACGATAATCGGCAATGCCGCAACTTCGGGCGGGGGGATGCAGAATGAATCGGGCAGCAACCCCCTCGTCTCGCACTGTTCATTCAACAGCAATCTGGCAACGGATACCGGCGGTGGGATGCAGAACTGGCAAAGCGGCCCGACGTTAACCAACTGCGATTTCATCGGCAACGCGGCATTGCTCTCTTACGGGGGCGGCCTGTCCAACGAGGGAGGAAGCAACGCGGATCTGAGCGGGTGCAGATTCGTCGCGAACAGGGCGCAACAGCGCGGTGGTGGCATGCACAACTGGGAAAGTAGCCCAACTCTGAACGACTGCACTTTCAGTGATAATTCGGCACGGTGGAGCGGCGGGATGAACAACGACAGCAACAGCAACGCGACGCTCACCCGTTGTGTGTTTGCTGCGAACTCCGCGGGCGACGCCGGAGGCGCAATGAGCAACACCAACAACAGCGATCCGACGTTGACCAACAGTCTCTTTTGCGGCAACTTTGCGGGCATTAATGCTGGCGGGATTAGCAACTGGAACAACAGCGACTCGGTCCTGACGAACTGCATATTGAGCGACAATCGGGCGGAGGACGCCAGTGGGATGAGCAATTGGCAAAGCTGCGGACTCCTGACCAACTGCATCTTCTGGGGCAATAGTGGTCCCGACGGTCCGCGCGCATCTACCCAGGTAGGTGGTGGACCGACGATTACTTACAGCTGCATTCAAGACGATGACCCCAACGATGACTGGGTGTATCCGGGAATCGGGAACATCGATGATGATCCGCTCTTTATTTCCGGCCCCCCCGGCACATGGACGACAAACGCCAACTACGATAGAGAAACCGGGCAAACAACTTTGATTGACGATGCTGCCGCCTGGGAAGTAGACGAGCTGATCGGCAAGTTCCTCAACCCGGATACGTCACAGTTCCTTCAATCGTTCATTGTTGACAACACGGCAACCGAGGTTATCGTCCTGGGCGATTTCTCCTCCCTCGGCAAGGCCGGCGTGGAGTACAGAATCAACGACTATCACCTAAGCGAGGATTCACCCGGCATCAATGCGGGCTCGAATTACGCACCTGAGTTGCCGGAAGAGGACACGGATGGCGAGCCGCGCATTCAGAGCTGCCGAGTCGATATGGGGGCCTATGAGTCTTCCTTCGCGCCGAACCTCTCTGAAGACCCCAACTGCAACAAAAACGATACGATCGACGATTGCGATATCTACGAAGGGCCAAGTACTGACTGGAACGAAAACCACACGCCCGACGAGTGCGAAGACTGCAATGAGAACGGATGGCCCGACTTTCTCGATCTGCTCTTTGGCTTCAGTGAGGACTGCAACTTCAATGAGAAGCCCGATGAGTGCGAGTCCCACGAAGACTGCAATAACAACCTCACTCAGGACATCTGTGACATTGCCGGCGGTATGAGCCTCACACCGTTTGGCATGGGGCTCGATATACCTCAAGACATTGTGGTGGCCGATGGATGCTATCCGTCGGGGTTCCTTGTGCCCGATGCGGGGACCGACGCAGTCTATTCCGTCCCCTGGAATGGCGGAGGCGCACAGCTCTTTGCACAGGACCTTTCGTGGCCGATAGGTGCCGTACTCGCGCCAGATGAATTCGGGGGGCTAGGTGATAGGCTCTTTGTGGTCAACGAATTTGGTAGTAACGTCGTCGTTGTGGATTGCATCGGGGGCTGGGAGCCGTTTGCCGAGCCAGATGTCAAATACCCGGCCGGCGTTGAATATGTGCCACTGGAGATCGGCGGACCCGCAGCAGCCGGACAGCTCGTCGTCACAGGGTTTGACGACGACGACTTATCGGCCGGGAAGGCATTCCTGGTCGATTCTTCCGGCAACTCGATAGAGATCATTGAGGGACCGGGGCTTTGGACTCCGGCGCTAGCTCCTGAGGACTTCGGAGCCTTCGGGCATCACATCTTTGTCGGACAGGTCAATGGCCCCAATCTCTACGCCATGGACCTCGATGTGGCTGACGTGCGAGACTTCAAGTTGACCCGGTTCGCTGTAGTGCCCTTCGGCGAGCATTTGCACGGGCTGCGTCAGATCGCGTTCTCGCCGCCAGGGTGGGCTGCTTCCGTTGACCCGACGCTAGTAAATGAAAGGGTCTTATTGATCAGCGCCGCTTCAATGATGCGCCCCGGAGATCCGCCAGGCGCGGGGGCGATCATGGCCTGGGACCAACGCGGGAGACTTGTAGGCGTGATGCGTAAGGGACCGAACGGGGAGGACATCGAACCTCGTGGACTTCGATTCAAATTTAAGGACCTGTTGATCAGCGACGCTACCTATTGCCGTGGCGCGCTCCTGCGCGCTACTATTGACGATTTCGGGCTCCTCGACTGCAACGCGAACGCCGTGCCTGACGAGTGCGACATCAGCAACTTTCACAGTCAGGACTGCAACGACAACGGTGTCCCGGACGAGTGCGGCGAAGGTACTCTCCCAGCGAAGCTGGTGGACAGTGCTCCCAAGCACAACGAAAGCCTTTGGCGGTCAGAAAACAACATCATTCGGCTCACCTTCGCCTGCGATCTTCCAGCACAACCACCAACGAGCGACGAAATCAAGATCGAGGAACTTTTGGAGAGCCGGGCGTTCGGGCCGGACCTAGCTTCCTCTTTCACCTTCTCGATCGAGAACGATGACAACGGCAATCCGCGCGTTTTGCGCATTCAAGAAACAACACCTGTGTTGACGCATCGCAAGTGGTACGCCGTGCGCAATGTGGGCGGCTGGGCCGCCGCCGAGAACTTCGTGCGGCATTTCGTAGTCCAGGTTGGCGACGCCAGCAACGATGGCCGGGTGCTTGCCTTCGACGTAAGTGTGATCAATACCGGGATACCGACGTTCGACGCGGCAGATGACGACCTGCGCGACATCAACGGAGACGGGCGCATTTTGGCGTTAGACGTGAGCTCCACCAACGCCCACATCCCCTCGTTTGCTGTTCCCAAACCTCCCGGACACTAGCCGGCCACTCGCGGGATAAGAGGGTCACCCGGGATGCGTCTGACCGTGCCCACTCAGGCGCGGTGGACTGCGCAACCAGGGTGAAATGACTCCCCGGTCGCTCCTTGCCCGCCGCCGAGTCTGTGGCCGGGACCCCGCGATACGGAGTCGAACGGTTCTCACCACGTGAACCACTCCCGCCTCCATGCTACGATTCGTTCCCACCCGGACCCCAGAGGTGCACCGGGCGGCGGCGTGGTACGGTTATGCAGCGAGCTCCACTGAAGATCATTCTGTTTGTGGCATTTGTCGACCTGACGGGGTTTGGGCTGATCATCCCGTTGCAGGCGGCGTATGCGGAGCGGTTGGGGGCCAGCGGGTTCACATTCGGGCTGCTGGTGGGGATCTACGCCCTCATGCAGCTCGTGTTCAATCCGCTGCTGGGGCGGTGGTCGGATCGGGTGGGGCGGCGTCGGGTGCTGCTGCTCAGCATGGCCGGGAGTGCCGCCAGCCACGCCCTTCTTGGCGTGGCGGACTTGTCGGCTTCGCTCTCCCTTCTTTTCGTAGCGCGGGCGCTCGATGGGATCACCGGGGCCAACATCGCCACCGCCCAGGCCTACATAGCCGACATCACTACGACTGAGAACCGTGCCAAGGGTATGGGGTTGTTCGGGGCAGCGTTCGGACTGGGGTTTGTCGTTGGCCCTGCCATGGGAGCCGGGCTTGCGGCGGTTGGCAGAGTGGTCAGCGGTCCGGCCTATGGCACTGCCTGGCCGGCATTCGGGGCAGCGTGTATTGCGGCGGTTGCGTTCGTGTTGGTCTGGCGGTTTCTGCCCGAATCTCGTCCGCTGGCCGAGGTGACCCGGGGCCGCTTCGAACCCCTGTCTTTCTCGAGGTTGCGAGCGGTCCACTACAACCATCGGCTCCGCGAGCTGTTCGGGCTCAACTTCGCCGCGATCTTCGCGTTCGTTTTGCTCGAAGCCACCTTCGTGTACCTCTGCGTTCGTCGATTCGAAGTGACGGAGGCTGGCACTGGTCTGTTGTTCGCGTATTTCGGTGTCATGATGGTGATCGTCCAGGGTGGACTCGTCGGGAGGCTTGTGCGCACCTTCGGCGAGATGCGTTTGATCATTGTAGCGCCGGTGCTTACTGCGATCGGGTTTCTTCTGCTATCGATTGTGCCGCTGACCAGAGCCACGCCTTTGGCATGGCTGTTATTGATGATCGGTTGCATCCCGACAACGCTCGGGCATGGGTTGACCGGCCCGAATCTCAATAGTCTGATTTCCCGCCAGACGGCTGAGGACAAACAAGGGGCAACGCTGGGCTTATCTCAGGGAGTCGGGTCTCTCGCCCGGGCCATCGCCCCGCCGATCGGCGGTTTCCTGTTCGACCTCGGCCCCTCCTGGCCTTACTGGATCGGCGCGTTCATTCTTGTTGTGATCGCTGCGCTCGCTCTCGTCGTCCGCCCGGCTCAAGAGCGTGCACTCCAGGCAACGGCCGCAATATAGCGCCATCCCTCGCGGATGGGCTGTGCTCTCCAACAGATAACAGCCTACATTGACTTCGGGCACGGGGCCTGGCCTTACGTTTGTGTCGCCCGGGCGGTTCGCTGCGGGCCAACGCGATCACCTTGGTCAGGCTGTGTGTGACATTCGGCAAGCGAATAATAGTTCATATTCCTTCCTATATTGACGCTCAAAGGGACGCCAGTTTAACACGTCAGACAGGCCGAGGAACACAGGGAAATTATTGTTCAAAACTGGCGCACATATTGGCGCGAATTTGCCATGAACAGTAATAGGCGGGGACAGCGTGGATTTTGTGCGCCATTAGAATCCGGCGGGGGTGCGTCTCGCGCTCGTCGGTCGGCACGAAGTGGGGGAATGCGTTGCGGGCGACTTACCGGTATCGGGCGATTGCGACTGGGCGGTATCGCGGGCCGATCCAACCTCGGGGACCCCCTCTTACCGGGACCAACTCTCTCTGCCGCAAGAATTCGAGCCCACATTGATGTCTACGGTACATGTTTTTAGCCAATTCCATGAAGGAGAAAAGAGCCATGACTACTATAAAGCGGTTTATACCATGTGTGTTGGCGGTTTTGGCGCTTATGGCGCCGGCGGTGGTGGAGGCCAAGTGCTTCTCGGTGTGTTGCTCAGCCCAGGGTGCTTGTACGCAGGCGGAGAACGGGCCCTGTTGCGGGGAGATCTGCTGCGGCCAGTGCTCCCCAGATGATTGTTACCCGGGCTGGTGCACGTCGCCTGCGGCATGTTGCTTTGATGACGGCAGCTGCGAAGACCTGGATCCGATCTGCTGCGAGGCAGCCGGCGGCAGGGTGATAGCCGGGGTTCTCTGTGGGCCCCCTCTATACTGCCCTACTAAAATACGCCCCGCGTCGACCACTAGCGAAGACGACGTTGGGCCGGTCTGCGAAGCCGATGAGGAAATCGCATGTTACCTGGATGAGGAAGATGAGGTAATGGTCGGGCCCATCTTGCCAGTGGCGGACTATCTTTGCTGGTGCTGTGTGGACGTAGAATGCGTCAAGTTGCCCTACTCGATATGCCGGCACTTGGGCATGTGCATTCCGGGCGGACAAGCCGCTTGTGAGGCCGCGTGCCCCTGAAAGCCGCCGTCGGATGGCGACGACGTTGACGCTCGAACGACCGGGACGCGAGGGAGGCTTATGCCACAGTGCTACTCTCGCCCCGGACCGCGCGTGGCGCCGTCGCTCACGCAGGTGGTCGAAACGTAAGATCGTCGAGAGCGGTCCGCAATCCGAGGTCTCAGCGCTGTCATACTGGTGACATCCTGCAACTCGGGACATTGTGGGTACCCGCTTTGGACGCAACCACCGTCCCGTAGGTCGTGGTCGGACGAGGGCCCGGTCAATAGGGACGGGTCTCAAGGGATCCGGACGGCGTACGCGCGTGACTGGGGCTTGAAGGGCATGCCGTACGCCGTCTCTCTTCTGCGCTTTGCCAAGCGGTCACTTTCTTCCGTCGCATGATGCACTCGGCCACGGCTTGACCGGCCCGAATCTCAATAGTCTGATCGCCCGCCAGACGGCAGAGGACAGACAAGGGGCAACGCTGGGCTTATCTCAAGGCATCGGTTCGCTCGCTCGGGCGTTGGCGCCGCCGATCGGTGGCTTGGCATTCGATCTAGGCCCGTCCTGGCCTTACTGGTTCGGTGCAGCCATCCTCGTTGTCATCGCCTTCCTCGCCCTCCTGGTCCGCCCAGCCCAGGAGCGCGTGCTGGGGCGCATCAGAGGTGCTTCCACACAGGGCAGAAGTAGCGCGCTGGAGTCCAACCATCCCGGCGTGCCTTGACCACACGGTGGGAAGGGCACGTGCTGCAGGCGGACGGCGAGTAGACGGATTCAATACGGCTGGAAGCCGCGAAGCTGCGTGGTGCCGGCACCGAGCCATCGATGGATTTGGACTTTGCCGATCGGCTCGTGTCGGTCGACAGCCCCTGTACTGCTAGGCATCCCACGCTTCTCATGTATAATGTGGATTTGTGGGTGCGAGAACTCTCGGGATGAGATGCGGAGGTGCGATCGTGAATGGGATCTTCCGCCAAATCAGGGATAGGCTTGGCAACCCGAGCTACGAGCGCGAAGGCGTGATGCTCTATTGCGGAGACTGCCTAGAGCTCATGAAGCAGCTGACCTCGCCCTGTTTCCGGCTCACCGTGACGTCACCGCCGTATAATATTGGGAAGGAATACGAAGGCAACCTGACCCTGACCGAGTATCTTGATTGGTGCGAGTGCTGGATTCGCGAGATTCATCGCATCACAACGTCCGACGGTGCCTTTTGGCTGAATCTCGGGTACTTGTCCTTACCGGGACGCGCGAAGGCAATACCAATACCTTACCTGCTGTGGGAGCGCATTTCGTTCTACCTAATCCAGGAGATTGTCTGGAATTACGGCGCCGGTGTTGCCGCCCGCCGGAGTTTCTCCCCCAGGAACGAGAAGTTCCTCTGGTATGTCAAGGAGCAGGACAGGTACGTGTTCCACCTTGACGCAGTCCGAGACCCCGACGTCAAGTACCCAAATCAGAGGAAACGTGGCAAGCTCAAGTGCAACCCCATGGGAAAGAACCCAACCGATGTTTGGCAGTTCCCCAAGGTCACCAGCGGCCTGAACCGCAGCTCCAGAGAAAGAACACCGCACCCAGCTCAATTCCCCGTGGCTGTGATCAAGAGGATCGTGAGCGCGTGCAGCGATGAGAACGACGTGGTATTCGATCCATTCATTGGATCGGGGACAGTTGCGGAGGTTGCCCTCGCCACGGGTCGGCAAGCGGTTGGGTTCGAAGTTAACCCAGACTACGTTGACGTCGCTGCAAGAAGACTCGATGCTGTGATTCGGCGACAACGCCAGCGGGGTCAACAACAGGTACTCTTCGCAGTCCAATAACACCGTTTACACTTCGTAGAGCGTGAGGAGCTTGGTTCCGTAGACCATCGGCTGGAGGCGCGCTTGCTGCCCCGTCGCAGCTTTCTGCGCGATCCAGTCGGAATGATCGAGCCACCCAAAACGGATTGTCCGGACTTGTGGCCTGCGCGGGGTCGGTGCGAACTTTTCAAAGTTCACCGCGAGGTAGTAACCGGCCTTGCTTTTCTTGGTCGCGGATGTGGGTTGGGCATAGCTTCGGTTCCCGAAGATCTGCGATCGGTGCGATGATGTCTTGATTTCAACTGAGAACGCTGGGTCTGGGATGTGGACCAGGTCTTTGTCTTCCCCACTCCTGTCGATCTGCCAGAGGGTCGGATGTCTGGCGTGCAGTTCGAGGGGGATCAACTCGTGCAAAAGGAAACCCATTATCTGGGGGTTCGGGAACATGTCTTTCCCGATGGCAAATCCTTTTATCCCGATGCGCGACTCGAAGATAGACTGCCACCCGGATAGAACCACGTCAACGATCTCTTCTGAGTCCAGGGGATGGCACCTCAACAGCCTGAGCGTCTTCGTCTTCCAGTTCTCCGGACGTAGGTTTGCGTAGGGCGATCTTGGCATCAGCACCGCAACTTTCGACCCTTTGCTCCCAGGGCGGCGTGAATCCGAGCCGTAAACTGAGGGAAATCGAGACCCAGCGCGTCGCAGAATCGTCGAACCTCGATGACATCGAGTCGCCGCTCGCCGCGTTCACACTTGCTAATGAACGATTGGGTGCAACCCAGGCGCTTACCCAGTGTCGCTTGCGTGATCCCAGCATCTCTGCGCGCGTCGCGCAGCATTCTGAGGAATACGCCATATTCCTGCGAGCAGATCGACTTCTCCATTCCGAATATACCTCGACCCTCGGAACGGTAGAGTCCATGTTCGAATAGTCCAAAACCGGCTATCCGAGTTGCCCTTAGCCGAGTGCAACAGAAGTCACTGGCATGCGGCCCAAGGTCTGCGGACATGGAGCTGCCATGGGGCCGTATGGGGTAGGATGACCCCTGATCCGACCCTGTGATGAGCCTCGCCGGCAGACGTGCAAACCGGGGACGCACACCCAAACGCGGTGGACCACGCTTGGGGCACAGATCCTCATCGTCCATCTTTCAGAGGATGCCAGAATCGTAGATATTGGCGGGCCATGACAGACGGAATGCAAACGCAGGTGAGGCAGCACTTACTACCGATGTCGACGCGTAGCGCGGTGTTAGTCCTCATCCTTATTGCTGCTGGGTATCTTCGGTTCGAAGGGCTTGGGGTTCGGTCGCTGTGGCGGGATGAGCTGTGTACGTGGCACGTGTCGCGGATGGGGGTGTGGGAGAGTCTGAGCTGGGGGCCGGAGCTGACCAAACCGCCGCTGTATCAATTTGCCCTGCGTCTGGTCACCCAAGATCCGCATCCGTCGGAAGCCATGCTGCGATTTCCGGCTGCGGTTTGTGGTGTATTGACCATTCTGGCGGGTTGGTGGCTCGGCAAGATCGCCGCGGGACGATCGGCTGGTTTGGCCCTAGCCGGTCTGCTCGCGTTCAACAGCTTGCAGATTTACTACAGCCAGGAAGCCCGGCCCTACAGCATGTTAATGCTGGGGTGCACGCTGTCGACCATCTTCTGGTATCGCCTGGTGACACAGCCAAGTCGCAAGGATTTCGTCGCCTACGTGATCACGGTCGCCTTGACGCTTCACGCTCACTACTTGGCTGCGTTGACCGTGACAGCCCAGGTGCTTTGGTGGGTGATCCTCCTTTTCATTGGCCACCGATCAACCCCCCTCAGTCCCCCCTTAGCAAGGGGGGAAGCAAGACCAGAGCGATTTTGGCGGCCGCTGTTTGCGATGGTGCTGATTGGTGTGCTTTGCATCCCGATCGTTTTTCGCTACCTCTATTTCCGCTCTTCGATGTTCCAGGGTCTCAACTGGATCAAGCCGCCGACGTGGTCCAGCACGCTCGACGTGTTGGAGCAATTGACATTTGGTTGGCAGTGGGTGTTCGCCCTGTTCGTCCCGGCGATCATCCTGTGGATCGTTAGCGCCTTCGGAGCATCATTCAAGTGGCGAAACGAGAAGAAATCGCTTTGCTGTGGGCGCGAGGATATTTGCGGCCTTTTGCTGGTGTGCTTCTTGGAGGCGTGGTTCGGATTGCTCGTCATCTCGTGGATCGCCCACCCCGCGATGGTGGCACGCTACGCCCTGCCGGCCGCGGTCGGGGCATTAGCTATACCGCTGATCGTTGCCGCTCGGATTCATCGATATGCCCCGGTTGTTCTTATGATCATCTTCATCATCGGTGGAGCGCCGCAGTGGCTTGCCCGCGATCACTCACCGGGTTTGCGAGAGCTGGCGGCGTATTTGCAGGAAGAGGTCGATCCTGAGTCCGAAGCAGTCGTTCTGACCATTGATGCCACGATCTACCCCGGTTGGGAGGATTCGGAGCGACTGGTGTTCGACTATTACCCGATCACGGGCATACCGATCGAGGAGCTGCACCTACAGCCCAACAACGTGACCGCTAAGAACGACATTTTGAAGGACCCGCGCGGCTCATATCTGATCGTCCTCTGGGCCGACGCGATGAAGATTGTGGAAGCCGCCGGCCGTGATATCATCCCATTCGAGATCGAGGGCCAATCCTACGACCGACTCCTGTTCACTCCCTACCGCCTGGTCCACGTTGCTCCGCTGTCACAGGATCCTTCGTGACATCGGTGTGTCAGCCGCGCGCTGAGCCGCGGTCTTCAGCCCGCGCGGATTGGGGATGGTCATTTCAATCCCCGGTGCGAGGATTTGCTGAATTTCCTGGTGAGTTCAATCTCTTCGCGAATGGAAGCCCATCTTCTGTACAAGATCGATGTTGAATGGTGTGTTCGGGGGATACTCAACCTTGCTGGTGTCGAGTTTGTTATCGAAGACGTAGTCACGGGTGACGTCAAGCTGTTTGTCTCCGCGCTCAAGGGCACATCGCGCATACCAATAGAGGACCTTGTCCCGCTTAGTTTTACCCGGTTTGTCACTGCCGTCCCGGAGCAGGCGCGTACCGAGGGCATCGTCGGCCACCATCAGTCGGACACGCCTCTGTTCGCTGTGCTGGGCCTCATCAGCGCGTCCCCGATACTCGTGAGGAACAACGTGGAAGGTGAATCCGACTTCGTAGTATTTGCGCTCATCCGAGACTGGTTGGAGTTCTGTGGACGCGACACGTGTGCATAGATACGCTCCCATTGGGGTTCCTTTCGGTAGAAGAGATTACTCTCAACTGCTTGTGTTCATTGTACCGGGTAAGCACCGTTTAGCAAGGTTCAGAAAGTCCATGGGGGCGGGGTAGACACCCGGCATTAGTC
>CAYOQG010000168.1:0-12474 GCA_964405925.1 uncultured Phycisphaeraceae bacterium
ATGGCGGAGCGGGATCCGGAGGTTGCGCAATCTCGTAGTCAAGGTTAACGAGGTCCCCGGCTTCAGGCCAGGCGAGAACATAGTGACCATTCTCCAAGAGCTCGCTGCATGGTTCCTCGCACGGGTTTGCGATTATCCAACCGGCGGAATCGGCGTACGGAAGGACATCGCCTTCATAGCGGTAGAGTACGTCGTCGGCGTCGCACAGGAGGGGGACCGCGAACAGAGCGATCGTTCCGACTATGGCACGCAGGGACATCAGCGATCACCCATACCTTATGCTACCCAATATAGTATACCTCGAGACCAATCCCCGTTCAACGCACGCCAAAGACCCCGTTCAACGCGGCCAGGTCTTCCAGCGTGATGGCGTCGTCCGGGACCAAATCGAGGGCGAGGCACGCGCCGGCAAGATCGGTGAGCCCGAAGCAGCGTTGGAAGGCGGCGATGTCGGCGAGATTGACCAGGCCGTCGCCGTTGGTGTCGCCGGGGACGAAGGTGTATTTGATCACATTAATGGCTTCACCGTCGTTGAAGGTGAAGGTTGTGGTTTCGCGCATGGGGACTGGACGGTCCAGGACGATCTCGACGGTGTTCGGTGAGCCATCTTCCAGGCGGCGGGTCTGAGTGACGATCGGAGGGACACCGCCTGTCACATCGACGGTGATCTCGTCGAGGTAGACGTAGTTGGGCTCCTCGAACGTCACGGTGAAGCGGTCCAACGTAGCGTGCTTACGCGCGTCGAGAAACCCGCTCGGTGGGTCGGAACCGACGATCTGCTCGCCGTAAGCGATCGTGCCGAAGCGGATAAAATCCCACTCGTTAACCATGTTCGGGATCTGGTCACTTATGCACCCGCCCCGTCCGCCAAACTGGAGGTAATGGTATCCGTTGGGTGTTGCCATAACGCCTTCGAAGAACGGCAGGCCATCAACGGAAAAGGAGTAATGCACGCCGTCGACGCTCTCAAAGTGGTACGTATGAAACTCATCGATAGCCAACCCAAGGACGAAGTCGTCGCCACTGAATGAGATCACCGCGTCGCCGTACATTTGGACGCGGTCATGAATGCCCTCGTAATGCACTGAGAACTTTGCGTCGCAACTGAAGAAGATTTCACCTAGAGGATGATTGGAACGGAACCGCCATTCGACCCACAGGGATGGCGGAGCGGGATCCGGAGGTTGCGCAATCTCGTAGTCAAGGTTAACGAGGTCGCCGGCTTCAGGCCAGGCGAGAACATAGTGGCCGTCCTCCAGGAACTCGGTGCAAGGCTCCTCACACGGGTTTGCGATTATCCAACCGGGCGAATCGGCGTACGGAAGGACATCGCCTTCATAGCGGTAGAGTACCTTATCGGCCGACACTGATCCTGCCACGAGGAACAGGGCGATATTCATTAAGGCATGAAGCCGCATCGCTGGCTCCCGGATACGACGTAACGACCAGTGACATTGAGCTCGTCAGTATACCACGACGCCGCGTGTTTGGCAATCGCACACCGCGCATTGGCCCGCGTGACCCGATTCTCACGGGAATTCGCGCGTTGACCGGACGTGTCACAGGGTGACCCGGGCACTGACGGTGTTCGACTTCACGGCGAGTCGGCATCGCGACGGGCCGGACCTGATGCTGGCGGACTTTAGCGGCACCTTGATGGCGGACTGCTATTCGGGATTCGAGGGAATCGTGCTGCGCAGCGAGGGGCGGATCCAGCGTGCGGCCTGTGGGGCCCATGCCCGTCGCAAGGTGTTCGATGCCAAGGAAGTGTATCCGCTGGAAGCCAGCCTGGTGCTGGCGAAGTTCCAGCAGCTCTACGACATCGAGGACCGGGCCAAGCTTATGTCACCGGAGGATCGTCTGCAGTTGCGTCAGAGTGAGGCCGCTGTGGTCTGGGCCGCACTGGATGAGTGGCTCCGCGGCGAGGCGGCGGCTCGCCTGCTGCCCAAGAGCAAGTTCGCCCAGGCCATAGGCTACCTTCGCAACCACTGGGAGCAGCTTCAGACGTACCTCAGTGACGGCCGGATCCCCATCGATAACAACGAAGTGGAACAATTAATGAGGCAGGTCGCACTTGGCCGCAAGAATTGGTTAACCATCGGCAGTGTGGCGGCGGGGGAACGGGCCGCGGACTTCCTCACTCTGGTCAGCAGCGCCCTCCGCAACGACCTGGACGTCTGGGCCTACCTCAAGAATGTTCTGGATCGTCTGCTTGCCGGTGAAACTGAATACGCGGCGTTGCGCCCCGATGCCTGGCGACAAACGCACGCCGAAGCCATCCGTCAATACCGCATCACCGAACACCGCGACCGCGCCGACCGCAAACAATACCGCCACGCCGTCCGCCGGCGCGACGCCCCCAAACCGCCCGTATGAACTCAAACCCCGCGCCAACGCCATACCCCGGGCAAACGCGCCCATGGTACTGATGGGCGCTTACCGCCCCTCCCCATATTGCGCGCAGCGCCCCGAAGCAAGTCTGGAACGGGCGAAGTGTCGCTCGTGCGCGGCGTGGGCTAACAAGGTCCACATAAGCGAACGGTCAGGTGCTGCGTTTCCGGGCGCTTCCGCCGGGCGTCAGGGTCGCAGTTGAAGTATAAGCGGCCAACAAGCGCGAATCTGCGCTCACCCCGCCCATCTGGGTTTCGGCGCAGATCGGGAAATATGCAGATTCCATAAAATGGCGTTTGCGATCGGAACCACCGCGGCATACGTCGCGGCGGTCGCACGGATCGCCCATGAACGTATGCAGGTCCAGGACACCCGCCCTCCTGGTGTGTGTACTGGATCTTCGAGGGACCAGGCGCCTGCTCGGGCTGCATCATGCCACCAGTTGCGGTACCCTGCCAGGTGGTCCGATGGAGGCAGCGTGCCTTTTCGCCCCAACCGTCGTCGAGCACGCCGAGGGTTCTGGAGTGAGTGACCTCCCCGAAGCGCCGTCGAGCGGTCAAGCTCAAGTACACCGCCAGCTCAGCTTCAGTCGGCTGAGTCAGGATACGCTCGTTGTCAGGCTGTCAGGCGGGTGGGCAATTGGTGACGGTCTTCCACCCATCTCAGAGGTGCAGAAGCAGCTTGCGAGTCATCCGCGAGCTCGGCGCGTCGTGTTCGACGGAAGGGAGCTCAGCCGGTGGGACAGTGGCCTACTCGCCTTCCTGTTGCGGATAATCGACCAATGTTCCCACGCACAGGTTGAGGTGGAACAGGGCGGACTGCCCGAGGGTGTGAAGCGTCTTCTTCAGTTGGCTACAGCCGTGCCGGAGAAGAAAGACACCAAACGAGAGCAATATCGCGAGGCTTTGGTGCCGCGCCTTGGCTCCCTCGCGATCGAAGCGTGGCATCATGCAGTCGATATGGTGCGTTTTGTCGGCGAGGCTTCGATGGCCTTCGTGAAGTTGCTCGGCGGCCAGGCGTGTTTTCGCCGCCGTGACCTGGCTCTGATCATCCAGGAGTGCGGTGCGCAGGCCCTGCCCATTGTCTCGCTCATTAGCTTCCTCGTGGGTCTGATCCTTGCGTTTGTCGGGGCGATCCAGCTCGAGCGATTTGGTGCTCAAATCTACGTCGCGGATCTGGTTGGCATCGCCATGGCCCGCGAGATGGGCGCCATGATGACGGCAATCATCATGGCCGGGCGCACCGGGGCGGCCTTCGCCGCTCAGCTCGGCACGATGACAGTGAACGAGGAAATCGACGCCCTCAGGACGCTGGGGTTTCCTCCGATGGAGTTCCTGGTCCTGCCGCGGATGCTCGCACTGGCTCTAATGATGCCCCTACTCTGTCTTTTCGCAGACCTGGTCGGCATGGTCGGTGGTGCCCTGGTAGGCGTTGGCATGCTCGACCTGTCGCTGATGCAGTACCTACACGAGACCCGAGGAGCTGTGCACTTCGCCCACTTCTCGGTGGGGCTGACCAAGAGCGTCGTTTTCGGCGTTCTTGTTGCTTTTTCAGGGTGCCTTCGGGGGATGCAATGCGGGCGAAGCTCCGCTGCGGTGGGAACCGCGGCGACATCGGCAGTCGTGACCGGTATCGTCCTCATTATCGTCACGGACGCGATCTTTGCGGTGGTGACCAATGTGATCGGTGTGTAAGAACGGCTGGATTCCTGAAGCGATGGCACGATCGGACGTACACATCACGGTCCAGAACCTGACGATGGCTTACGGTGATTTCGTGATCCAACGCGATCTCAACTTCACAGTCGCGCGTGGTGAAATCTTCATCGTCATGGGCGGCAGCGGATGTGGCAAGAGCACGCTCATGCGGCACCTGATCGGGCTTCAGGAGCCTGTTCAAGGCGATGTACTGTATGACGGAATGAGTTTCTGGAGCGCCGCCTCGCAAGAGCGCGAACAGCTCATGCGACACTTTGGCGTGCTCTATCAAAGGGGAGCCCTGTGGAGTTCGATGACGCTGGCGGAGAACGTGGCCCTCCCCTTGGAGGAGTATACGCCGCTGCGGCCTGACGAGGTCCGCGAGATCGCCTCTTTGAAACTTGCCCTCGTGGGTCTTGCAGGATTCGAAGATTTCTATCCATCTGAACTGAGCGGTGGTATGCAGAAGCGGGCAGGGCTGGCAAGAGCCATGGCCCTGGACCCTGAAATCCTCTTCTTCGATGAGCCCTCAGCGGGGTTGGACCCCATCAGCGCGCGGATGTTGGATGACCTTATTCTGGAATTGAGGAGTAGCCTCGGGGCGACCATCGTCGTGGTGACCCACGAACTTGCAAGCATCTTCGCCATCGGGGACAACGCCGTTTTTCTCGACACAGAGGCAAAGACGATTACGGCGACCGGAAACCCGAGGAGCCTACTCGCAGAGTCCCAAGACTTGAAGATACGCCGTTTCTTGACCCGCGGCGGGTCGGCCGAGAAACCGAATGAATAGGCAGTTTGTCGCCGGTTTCGGGTCTGATTTGCACCAGGAACAGCCATGAGTAAAAAGGCAAGCCCAGCGTTGGTAGGGAGCTTCGTCATAAGCGCCCTTGTCCTGCTTGTTCTCGGGATTGCTTACTTCGGCGGCGGCCGGTTTCTGGCAAAGAGCTACAAGTACGTGGCGTACTTTGAGGGCTCGCTGGCCGGTTTGACCGTCGGAGCACCCGTCACTTTCCGAGGTGTTCGAGTCGGCGAGGTCTCCGAGATTCTGGTGCGATACGACATTGCCGAAGAGCACATCCGGACGCCGGTGTACGTCGAGTTCCAAGCTCGCTCCATTCAGCAGGCCAGCGGTGAGCCGTGCGGCTGTCACGAACTCATCCGGATGCTAATCGACAAAGGTCTCAGAGCCCAATTGACCCTGCAAAGCCTGGTGACCGGTCAGTTGGCCGTCGAACTAGACCTGCAGCCGGAGAAACCAATTCACTTGGTCGGTAAGGACGCAAGGTATCCCGAGCTCCCAACGATTCCTTCCACGATGGAACAGATAACGAGAACGCTTCAGGAGTTGCCCATACGCGAAATCGTGACGGAACTCAGGAATGCAATCAAGAATATTGATCAGTTGGCCAGCTCTCCTGAGCTGCACAAGGCAGTTAAGTCGCTGGATACAACATTGGAGGACGTCGGGAGCCTGGCCCGGCACATCGATAGCAAGGTCGACCCGGTTGTCTCCAACGTCGAAGACACCGCCAATGCAGCAAAATCGACCCTGCAGCAGGCGAGTGAGTCGATCGCGTCGGTTGAGCAGGTGCTGAAAGATACGCTCGAGGATATGCGCATCCTTGCCCGCGACGTCGATGACCGGGTTGACCCGGTCGTTTCAAGTTTCGAAGCCGCAACGAGCGCAGCCGTCGATGCTTTGGGGCAGGCTCGTGCGACACTCGCGACTGTGCAGAGCGTGATAGCTGAGGATTCAAAGCTGCATTACGACATCGTCAACGCATTAGAGGAGTTGTCGGCCGCGGCTCGCGCTGTTCGTATACTGGCCGAGTACGTGGAGCAGCACCCGGAGTCACTTGTTCGCGGGAAGGGAGCATCAGGAGAAAGATGATGCACAATACTTGTCTGCGGTTCGGCGTAGTCATGCTCTGTGCCTGCTTCCCGGCTTGTTCGGGTTGCGCCAGCTCCAGGCCCTCGAGCTTCTATCTGCTCAGCGCGATGGCCGAACCGGGCGACGTGAAGCACGCCTTCCCTGGTGCTAACGAGATTACGATCGGCGTCGGGCCTGTCGAGCTTCCGCCGTACGTGGATCGACCCCAGATCGTGACCCGCTCAGGCAGCAACCGTCTCCACCTGGCAGAATACGATCGTTGGGCTGAACCGCTCAAACAGGGTGTGGCCCGCGTGCTTGCGGAGAACCTCTCGACCGTTGTAGGGACGGATCACATCGTGCTGTTTCCCTGGAAGGCCTCCCAGACGCCCGCCTATCAGATTGTCGTTGACGTGACTCGTTTCGATTCTACGGCCGCTGGTACTGCCGTACTGACCGCCCGCTGGACCGTTCTGGAAAAGAGCGGGCAGCACAAGCCATTGACGCGGCAATCAGACATCCGCAGGCAAGCGGAATCACAAAGCTACGAGGCGATGGTGGGCGCCCAGAGCTGGACCGTCGCGAAACTCAGCGAGGAGATTGCCACGGCGATCGGCGTTATGTCGCAGGCCACCCCGGCTCCGTGACACGAGCACTGGGGCGGACCTCGTGAGCTATTGTATCCAAGAGTGCAAGAATGTGGCGGCAGTTCTGAGCCAGAGCGCTGCGGCCTCTTTACGTTTGCGGCTTGCGTTCACTCCGCCTGTTCGGCGCGTCGTCCCCAGACGGAGTTTCCTGACATTGCGTGCTCACTGCCCGAAGTGCGATCACTGTGACCGTGAAGAGACTCAACAGGAAAAGCATCGCTCCCACCCAGGTAGCAATGCCTCCGTCTCCCCAGTACATGAGGACGCCGGCCGCAACGGCCGCGGCGGCAGCTACCAGGAATAGCGGCCGGTTCACGGCAGAGTGCACCTTTCGTTTGCCCCACTGATCGCGGGGCAGCGTGATGCCCGCCTGTTCGAGATGTTCAAGCGACATCTCGCCGCTCCTTGATATGCCGATAAGTGACCGACATCGTCATCGCTCTGGCTCCTCCCGGAAGAAATGGAAGAACGTCTGTATGCTGAACCGCACGCCGACAGTCTTCGGTGATACCATGATGACCGGACAGGCGGAGCGGCGAGCGACGCGATAAGGCTTACGTCCTACGATGGTCCGCTTGAACCAGTTGGCCCGCGACGAACCCAAGATCAGCAAATCCGCATCCCGAGTTCGTGTGGCGATCGAGCGCACGACGTCCTTGGACTTTGTGGACTTGAGTTCGATCCGTCCTTTCTCGATCAGTGTCTGGATGTCTTGGTTGTTGAAGGGCCCCGGTTGTTGCAGCGCCTGCGTAATCCTTTCGATCCGCGCATCTCGCTGGGCGTCGGAGGACTTCGGGGGCACGATGTGCAGGACAGTCAGCCGGCTCTCAGCGTCCGATTCATCAAAAAGCAAACGAGCGATGGGCACGACCAACGCGGCGCTGCGTGGTCCCACGACCGGAACCAGAATACGTTTGGAGGGAACCGCGGCCTTTTGCTGTACGATCAGCACGTTGCAGTTCGCGTACTTAAGGACTTTGTCGATGTTCCTGCCGATCATGGTTTGCGGGGCGAATGTACGGCCCTTCCACCCCATCACCACAAAATCGACTTTGCGGTCCTCGACCGTGTCTACGATGGCCCGCCACGGTTCATGAGCCAACCGCACGATGGATTCTGAATCCAGCTCGAGCTTGTCGGCGATCTGAGCCGACTGCTCGACAGCCGGTCGAATCCGTTCCAGCGAGCGGCGACCGCCCGCGAGCGGCGTCTGCGGCGGAACCATCCCGATATGGAGTAGAACAAGCTGACCATCCATCGGTCGCGCCATTCGCGCGGCGATGTTGATCATGCCCTTGGCGGAGTTCGGATTGGCGATCGGCACCATCACCCGAAACAGCTCCGGCAAGGCTGCGGGCTTTTCGTGCAGGAGCACCGGCGTGACACCCGCCTCACGTTCACGGGGAAACGCGTAAAAGCGGTGCAGAAGGAAGCCCGCCATGATCCATCCAACCACGAAAAACCAGGCGACCGCGGAGAAATGGAACATGAACAACGCGAGGAACGCGATCATCCCAATGTTGATCGCGGGCAGGACCGGATGGAAGGGCATGATGAAGCCGTAGTCCAGTTTGTCGGCGTAGCGCTTGCGGATAACGATGAGGGCGATGTTGACCTGCAGAAACAGCAGCAAGAACATGACGTCGGCTGCCGCAGCCACGTCGGCAATCGGCATCGCCACCGCCATGAAGATGATCAGGGCACCACTGGCTACCAGGGCGAGATACGGCGTCTGGGTACGCTCATGAATCCGGGCGAACATCTCCGGCAAGTTGCGGTCACGACCCATCGCGAACGAGACTCGAGTGGACGAGAAAGTCGTCGCGTTCAGGGCACTCATCGTGGAGAACAGCCCGCCGACCAGCAGCAGCGTGGCCCCAAACGGCATGAACTGCCGCGCCGCTTCCGCCAACCCGAGCTCCGCGTGCTCCGCCAGCCACTGCCACGTCGGCTGATCGGTACCTGGATTGACCGCTCCAATCGCCGTGAACGCGACCAGCATGTAGATGGGCACCACGATCGCCAGCGACAGGAAAATCGCCCGTGGGATGTTCTTTCTCGGGTCTCTAACCTCCTCACCGGCCTGGACGATGATCTCATACCCTTCGAAGGCGATAAACGTGAGGCCCATCGCCGTCAGCACGCCGGCAATCCCACCGGGGGCGAAGGGCGTGAACTTCTCCAAGTACGTTGGGTGCCGGAAAATCGCAGCCATCCCGCTGATGATGAAGATGGCAAGGATGACTATCTTGGCCAGAGTCACTATGTTGCCGACTTTTCCAGTCTCGGAAACCCCCTTGAAGTTGATACCGACGAAGATCAGGGCGATTCCCACAGCCAGTGCCTTGGCGAGATGTGCTTCGGAGACTCCCGGCGGGGCCAAGCCAAAACCTCCGAGAACGGAGGCCAAGTACGCGCCGAATCCCAACGCATAAAGGCTGCCGGCGACGGCGTGGGCAAACCAGCTCATCCATCCCGCCAGGAAGCCATTCCAAGCAGGAAGGCCCTGCTTGATCCACAGATAGCCGCCTCCGGCTTCCGGAATCGCCGAACCCAGTTCAGCGTACACCATCGCGGTAACGAAGGTCACCACGCCGTTGAGGGCAAACGCCAGAATCAGTGCCGGTCCGGCCGGTCCTGCGGCGATCCCCGTCAGTACGAAAATGCCGGCACCGATCATGGCACCGACACCCACCATGGTGATGTCGAACAGCCCCAGATTACGAGCGAGGTGAACGGGGCCGCCTTCGGCAGGTTGTTGGGTCATCGAGCCAATCCATGGTGCTACGCCAAATCCAGATGCGCATGTTAGCCTGGCTACGGCGGCAGGTCACGACCGCACGGCAGGCTGCCTCGCACACATCCCATGCTGGGGCAGGCTGGCCTTCTTTGTTCGTGCCAAGGAGCTACAGGGCGATGTCGTTGCCTACGAAGTTCTCGTTCTGAAGCTCCTCGGGGTCCAGGACGCGGAACAGGTATCTCGCTCGGGCCTCATCGTAGCGATACTCCCGAGCCCACAGAATCTCGTAGCTCTCCTCGGTGGGCACTCCCCCCTCCACGTCCCACTCATCACCCACGGCGAACGTCACGGTCTGCTCGTTCCTGGCATATTTCAGCCACGTCGCGGAGAACCGCTTCTCGCCCTGTGCGGGGCTGAGCTTCTCGGTGACGATGTTGGTAACGTTGCCGTCGTCGTTGTAGTAGTAATACGTCTTGGAGACCGCGGAGCGCGGGCATGGCCTTGCCTTGGCACCCGCGTATACCCGCGCTCCCCGGCGTCACATGCCCCAGGTCGACTCTCACCCCTCAAGCATCTAAATCCTCGGCCCGAGGTCCGTCGCGACCCGGGACACCCGTCCGTTTCGGTAGATCAGAGTCTGGTAAGGGTGCTGCGCGTTCGTTGGCGCGCAACGAACAGAACCCTCTGATCGTCCTGGCGAGCGTAATAGACCGTATGTTGGAGGCGAGGAACCGCCGCTTGATCTGCGTCAGTTCCGTCCCGTCGGGGCGCAAGAGGACGACATCTCCAGTTACAAAGTCCCACTTTGCCCCCCCGACCTCAAGCATCGGGTAAGACTCGACACCATCGCCGCGACCAAAGACTCGAATCCGCTTTGGAGACACCAGAATATAGTGTTTCTTGGCTCGCAGGTGCCATACCCACCCTCCAAGCATTAGGACAAACGGAAGAAGGAATAACCCCTCCGTTACAAGGCTTCCGTGCCATACCCACAGCACTCCCGCGACAACCAGAGCAATCGCGTTGATCGCAAGAAGGGCCTTCCACCACACCCGCGGCTCCGCGAATAAAACTGAGTCGCGGTCGTACTCGAACCCACATTCGGGGCACCGATGCTCCAGGGGAAGCCCCACTAAAGAGTACCCGCAGTTCGGACACTTGCCAATCGTACACATAACACGCCTATCGCGATCCAACCCGCGCGAACCATCACCTCCTACCATAACGCGATAACCGCGTTAGCTACCGCCAATGTCCCAGCAACAATGGACTTCGTTGCAATCGCGTAACCCCCGCCGACCGCCGAAAGACCGAGCTTGCACGCCAATTGCAGATCCCTCTCAAGCTCCAGCATTCGTTCCATGTCCTCAATGCTGTAGCTCACTTTCGGCGGCTTTGGCTTGGGCGGTCGGCACGGCCCCCCAAAACCACAGCCCGCCAATGGGCCCGAAGGATCGTTCCACAAGCCTTCAGGATCAACTCCGGAGACTGGTGCGCTGCGCAAGTATCCGTAGATGTTCAGTCCGCCGACAATGCCGATTGGGTCACCCTGCAGAAAGCGACCGGTCGAGGGATCGTAGTAGCGGTGACCGACGTGCAGGAACGGCATTTCGCCCGCTTCCTCACCTTGGTACCCGTATGCACCGGCGTAGCCGTACCGATGCCGATCACCGCTGATGAACTCGCCGAAGGCTGTGTACTTGCCCTCTGCGACAACGCTTCCGCTCATCGCATCGGTCATCAATCGCATCGACCCGATCATGTCACCGTGAACGTGCTTGGTCACCGGAGTCCCGAGCGGATCATCGGTCTCCGCCAATCCGGGTTCATACCACTTGGTGGCGGCCGACTCTTCTCCGTCGACCTCGAAGTCCCCGTAGATGCTGACACGGCATCCAGCATTTCTCCCAAACGTACAACCCGGTGCGTTTCTCGGCAGGATTGTACGGGGCTACGGGGTCTGTGGGCGTTGCTGTTCTCCCTCTGATGGTTCGTCAACTGTAGCACGAAGACGAGCGGCCTCATCCGGGCGACCGGTAGTCTCCAGCAGCCGCGAGTACTCACGAACCAGTCGCGACTTCCACTTCAGCGCCGGCGGGTCCGTCTCCTTCCAGACAGACCAGCACCGTCCGTAAAGCTCCTCAGCTTCACCGTAGTTACCGAGAACGTTGTGAGTGAGCCCGAGTTGATATTGCGCGACGCCCACTTCGTGGACCAGTCTCTCCAGTTGCGCTTTCTTGATCTCGAGGATCCGTTCCCGCACGGGCAAAGCCGCTTCGTAGTCCTTCTGTAACTCGTAGACGGTGGCCAAGTCATTCAATGCTGACGCCAACTTGGAAGGTCGATCCTCACGCTCCATGATCGATACTGCTCGCTGGGCATAGGCAAGCGCTGCGTCGAGGTCGCCCATGTTCCGGCACGCTTCACCCGCACGGTCCAGCGACGGGACCAATCGCGGAGATGATTCCCCGTCGAGTTCCTCAGAGATCCGAAGATCTCGCTCAGCAAAAGCTCGGGCCTCATCAAATCGCTCAAGCCCCATATACACTTCAGCGAGGAGCAAGGCGCAAGCCCCGACACGATAGCGTTGTGCCAGGAGCTTGTTCTCTGCATAACTCAGGGCCGCCTTGAACTTGGGCTCCGCCTCCGCGTACTTGTCAGCTTTCAGCAACCTCACACCTTCGTCCCGGAGGCGCTGCCATTCCGCGATTCTGCGATCCGCCTGTGCGCTAAGCCAAGGATTCGCAAGACGGACGGTGATCACGTAAGTCAGAACGACCAACACTCCTATCCCCACGACTCCCAGGAGGAAGCTCATCCACTTAGGGTGAGGGCTCATGCGTTCACTCCAACGCGCTGCGAATCGCCCTGCGCACGCGTCCGTGCGCAGGGCGAATGTCCACTGTCGACTGGTCTACCGCGGGTACCGCGGTTTCTTCGACGGTCTGCAAACACTGCGATAATCCCTTGCACCCGGGTCACGGGTTCTAGCCGGGCCCGACGTTGGCCCGACCCCAAGCGTCCCCCTGACATCGGCACGGGACTTGTAAAACACGGTACTAGCTCCATTCCACGCACTTCATGGCAAACCATTTCAACCAGCCCACCTTATTCGTAGGGGTACCG
>CAYOQG010000169.1:0-12447 GCA_964405925.1 uncultured Phycisphaeraceae bacterium
AACTCGAGACGTCTATTGGTCTGACTTATTTGTCTGGTCGTCTGCAACCGTGGCGGGGTAACGCTATCTCCATGGCACTTGAAGCAGATCTCGTAGAGAAACTTGGCGTCATCCGTCATCCGCCCGGTGATGGTCACCCCGGACACGTGCAGATTCGGGCCTTTGACGGTCTGGCCGAACGTGCCCCGTACCGGACCGATGGGGTTGTGCTGCACGGCGTGCGGGTTATGACAATCCACGCACTCGACGTGCCGTCGCATGGTAAACGGCATCTCCGCCGCGTCGTGCACACCGGTGCGCCTTCGCCCGCTGTGATTCGAACGCTTGCCGATCTGGGCGGCGATATTAAGACCCGCGACGGCACCACTGTGACAGTTCAGGCAGCCTTCCTCCTCCCGCTTGAAACGAAGCAGTCGCTCACGCTCGGGGGCGGAATGAATCTCGTGGCAGTTGCCGCACCCGTTGTCCCTCACCGACATGTACGTAAGCCGCTCGTCGGGGTCGACCACCCGGCCTGGCGTTCGCTTGGTGCTCGTGGCGTGGGACGCGTAATTCCACCCGTCCATGTCGTGGCAGGACACGCAGATGGCAGACATCTGATCGGAAACCCGCAGGAAATTCCCCAGCTCGTTGTTGTGCGGGTCGTGGCAGGTGGTGCAATGAAGCTCCCCATGCACACCGAGTGGCAGCAGGTCGGAAAGGACCTCTGGAGGTCTGAGCTCTCGATCGATGTTGGTCAGGGCTCGATCGTATCGAAATCCGATGGGGTGGTCATCGGAGAGATCGTTGGTCAGGTCGGCAGTCCCCGGCGGGATCGTCCGTGCGGTCATGACCATGGGGTGCGTCGAAGGCCGCGTCAGGATGTTCCCAAGTGCCATAGACCCGTCATGGCAACTCAGGCACATCTTGGACGGTCCGGACGGCTGATCGATCCGGGCGTCCGTTGTCGAGCTCTGATAGATCCGGTAGTGGGTCCGTGGGTTTACCCGGTTCCACAGCGGGCTCTGCGGCGCGGCGTTGTGCGGGGTGTGGCAGAAAATGCAGATTTCTTGCTCGTACACCGCCCGGATCGGCCCCGGCCCCTGCATCGACAGATCGTGCTTCGAGTTGACGACCGACTCATCCGCCATAATCGCAGCGGTCAGCACAATCAAGAAACCCACCGCCAGCGGTACGCACGCCCTCACGTGTAATGCGCAAGCCCCGCTGCGTCTGGCGAAAAACACGACCGACTTCAACACCCGTCGTATCTTCATGACGACGTCCTTATATACTCGAAAACCTGCAGGCGGCGATTTCCCGAATCGGCCACCCAGATCTTATCGTCCGGGCTGATCGCAAGTCCCGCAGGCAGGGAAAACCTGCCCGGCTCATGACCCTCTTGTCCAAACGCCATGAGAAGCTGCCCTGTGTCGTCGAAAACCTGAACGTTCTCAAAATGGGCGTCAACCACGTAAATGTGCCCCTCGCTGTCGAACGCAACGCCCTTGGGGAGGGACAGATCACCGGCACCGTCACCCTTCTGGCCGATCGTCTTGATGCTGTTTCCATCCAGGTCCAGCAGTTGGACGCGGAAGTTGCCGCTGTCGGCAACAAGCAGCCGATCACCGTTGCTCGCGATATGCGTGGGAAAGTTGTACTCCCCGGGGGCGGGGCCGCGACGCCCGATGGTTGTCACAAACTCGCCAGTCAAGTCGAAGGCGACCAGCCGATGAGAACGACCATCGACGACGTACAGTTGATCCCGTTTGGGTACGTAGATGATACCGACCGGCCAGGTAAGCCGATCGTCGCCGAACCGCTGGCGAAACGCACCCAAAGGATCGAGCTCGATCACCTCATGCCGCAATGCATCCGTAACAAACAGCCTTCGACCGACCCAGGCTACCCCGACCGGCGAGCCGAATCGCTCTTCGCCAAACCCGGTGATCAGTCGATGCGTCCGGCGCTCCAAATCCACCACGTGGACCGCTCGCCCGCCGCCATCCGCGACTGCGACGACACCGTTGGCATTGACGGCTACCCCGTGTGGGTTTGAAAACTCGATTGGTGGACGCGGGCCGCGGAACGCAGCCTTGACAACTTCCATGCCGGATCGAGCAGCCTTCAAGTCCCGGCTATCTGTCAGCTCGCCGATGAATCTGATTCGCGGTGTGTCAGGCGGTGGTGGCCAAACGCGCGGTGGATCCACCGCAGGGAACAGGATGCCCTGCGGCCTGCCGCATCCGCCGGCAACAGACAACGCGACCAGCCCGATCGCGATCAGCACCTTAGTTGATTTACCGGCCACCCAGCACATTCGGCAACTCCCTCCGCACCCGAAGATAGACGCCAAAACTGTCCTCTTCGGAGTCCGGAAGGTCCAATCGGTCATACTCGAAGGTGAGCTCACCAAAGAAGTCACCCATCATATATTCCAAACCGGCTACCACATCCCAATCATGCGTCGTCCCGTCAACCGAATCGTCTTCAAGCCGATACGCAACGCGCTCGACCGTGGATATCGTCTCGCTGATTCGCCAGTGATGGTCCAGGTCGAGATTGAGCATGGTCACGTTTGCCTCGTTAATCCCGCCCTCAAAGAACAGGCGGGAGAATCGGGCTGAGGCGTCGAGCGTATGATCCGGCTCCTGGAGCAGGTGCAACATACCATTTAGGTGGAAGGCATCGTACGGCTCAATCGAGTCGTCGAAGATCTCGAATTCAGCCCCGAAAGTGAATTGCTTCGCCTCATAGTCGGCACCGATGCGATGGTGATCCGTACGATCCGCCCGCCGCGAGAATCCATACGTCACGTCGTCCTCTTGGTTGCGATAGGACAGACGATAGTAGGGTGTCAGTCCGTTCTTAAACCGCTGCTCGATGCCGAAGTCGGCCCGGACGGTGTCGAGCTCGCCGTGGCCTGGGACCCGGAATTGATAGTCCACCAAGACCGTGTCACCGTCGGCGATCCGACCGGACCGGATACGAGCCACCTGCGTCGCGTTTCTGAGTCTTAGCACGGCGTAGTCGACGCCAAGCAGGTAGATGCGCCGATTGGTGCTATCTGTGATGATGATCGTGCCCTGGACCACGTTACGGTTTCGCAGGGTGATCGCGAGCGGATCACGGAAGGTGTGGGACTCGTCGAGAATGATGCGACGAGCGTTGTTGCCGTCGACGTCCTCACGATCAAACGCCAGGGCCAGGTTGGCGTACAGGTGGCCAAACCGGTTCCGCCGGTTGTACTGCCAATCCACCCAGGCCCCGTAGTCGGTCGTCTCAATGTCGCTTTGGACGTCTTCATACTGGCCGAACAGACCAGCCGTCGTCGTCAGATTCGTATACGCCTGGTGGACGAGCTGGAAATCGGCCCGATGAGTGTCGACGTCCAGACCCTCGTATCGTTCTCGGTTGAACTGGTATTTGTATAGTGACCGAAGGTTGTCACTATGTTGCAGGGTCAGCTCGCGGCCGATCTCGAACAGATCACGGGCGAAGTCGCCGCTCTCCTCCTGCCAATGGATCAGCGTTCGCCAGCTATGCTGGTAGTTGTCGCCGAACTCCCTGTTCTGCTCGATGTTGAATAGATCACGTCGCGTTTCGAAGGGCTCATTCAAGCCCTGATATTCCTGCTTGGTGTTGGCGTGCTCGTACGAGAACTCGATCCGGTGGTGATCGTCAATCAGCCAATCCACACCGTACCGCAACGTATCCTCGGTGAAGTGTTCGTCGTCAAGGCGGTCGGCGTTGCCCGTCCGATCGGTCTCGAGGTAGTCGTAGGACAGCTCCATGGGGAACTTGTCGTGGGTGAAGACCCAGCTCGTCCCAAACCCCGTGCGACGCTGGTTGAGCGTCGGTTGAAACCGGCGGTTGATCCGATCCTCCTGACGCAGGCCATAGGCTGATCCCGACAGAACCTTTTCTTGGAGGAAGTTGGCCCGCAGATCGAACGTGAGGAGATAACCGTTGTCGCGATCGACCTCGTCGTAGTAATCGTCGATGTCTTCCTCGAAGCGATCCTGTGTCACTGCAACACTGAAGTCACCGCTAAAGGAGATGAACCTCGGATCCACGATCGTGCCGCCGAGAGTGAGGCCGATTCGCTCCTCGAAGCTCCATTCGCGGTTACGCTGCTCGCGCTGTCGGTCAAACTGGCCGCGACGCGTGGACTCGACCTTCCGGTACGTGTACTCACCCTCGAACTCGACGTAGGCGTCGACGAAGTTGAGGGTAGGGTATCTGGGCGGCGAGGCGACGTCCTCCGGATCGTCAGCCGCCCGAACAGGTGGCGGGCCCGCGCCCCCGAGTAAGACGACCCCGAGAAGACAGCCCACAACCGCAGAGCGTAAGGTGCGGATCGCGCCAAACATAACACACCCTTCCGCCGTTTCCACTCGTACGCCCCGTCCCCCTGCAGGGAGCGGCTGCTCCCGCGAGAGGGCCGCGAAGACAATCGCTGCTCTCCTCCGGCTTAACGGCGGTCCACGATATAGGCGATTGGAGACAAATTGGCAACAGGAAAATCCATAATCTGGACACACTGTTCACCGGGTGAATCGTCACGGGAGATCAGCCCGCCGGACAATTTCACAGGCGTGAAGATTCGATGCTGAGGATTCGGCGACGCGAAGATGGCCCATCCTACCGGGCGCAGCCAGACAGTCCGCGACTGTCCATGTCGATGTTGCGAAAGGCACCCGGTGTTTCGTCGCTTGCCATTTTTAGGGCGGCATGGGTCCGCCTCCGGTGAACCAGTGTTGAAACCCGGCATCACGGCCCTGTCCTTGGTCCGCCGCGGTTGGAAATCGCTCCCAGTCAATAAGAGACGTGTGAGCGCCCGCGCGCCGTGCGCCCATCACTTCGGCAACTGGAAGTCGTCATCTTGTCGCGGCAACTCCGAAGAAAAGTCACAGGCCAATCGGGCTGCCCTTATCTGCGGGCCACGGGAAGGCCGATGAGAGACCGGACCTGTGATCGCCGCGGAGTCCGGAGAAAAGACTTGATTCTCCCCTACCGGCAGGTATCGTAGGTGCTCCTAGTGGACTAGCTTAACAGTAAACTGTCCCGATTAGCCGTGGGTGCAATCATGCGGAAACTCATTTGCGGCCTGGCTTTCTGTGGTGTCGTCGCCCTGGGGTGCTCGCCATCGGCGCGTGAACGCTTCAAAGGCTGGTTCTTCGAGATTCCAGAGAAGGGCGAACCCGTGCAGGTGGCCGACGAGTTCACGCCGGCACCGACGTACGAGCCCCCGATGGTCGTGCTGCCCGGTCCCAAGTACGCCTCGATCCACCTACCTGTGGTCAGGCGCCAGTGTCTATCGTGTCACGACGCCTCTGCCCAGATGGCGGCCCGTGAAGATACGGCGAAGACCTGCGGCGAGTGTCATCGACGTTTCTTCACTGAGGAGGTGGGCCACGGCCCCGCGTCGGACGGCGAGTGTGCCCAGTGCCATACCGCCCACCACAGCGAAAACCCCTTCTTGCTCAAGATGCCTGCCTATGACCTCTGCATCGAGTGCCACGACGAACCGGCGGAGTTGAGTGAGGAGGCGCACAGTGGCCCCAACGCCAAGGATTGTACAACCTGCCACGACCCGCACTTTGGGACGGGAATGTTCCTGAAGCCAACGTACAAAGGCGTGGCTACGCCGTAGTGTTTCGGAGAAACTGCGAATTGCGAATCACACGGCCACGAAGCGTGGCTTTTCCCTTCGTAATTCGCAATTCGTAATTCGTGATTTAGAAGATGAGGGTAATCCAGATGTGCGGAAAGAACCGTTCGTCAAACAGGCGATGCCGGCTTGCGCAGTTTCGCACGATTGCGCTGCTGAGCATGTTCGTGGCGATTGCGGCTATCGTGGGGTGTGGTGTCGACGTTCAAAATCTGTTCTACCAGGGCGCCGGTGCGCTTGGCCGAACTTACCTGGACCTTGTGCTGACCGACCTTGTGAACGAGTTGGCTGACGCCCAGGAAGGCGCCGACGACCAGGATGACGGAGACGCCGACGACGGAGATCAGGACGACGGTGGCGACGACGGCGGAGGTGGCAACGTCGACGGCGACGTACCGATTGACGAGCTCATCGGCGACCCGGCTGCTGGTGAACCTTTGTTCGCGTCGTGCGCGGTCTGCCATTGTGCGGACGCAAGCGGTGGATGCCTCCCCGGGACACCAAGCGTCGTTAGTGCGAGCGCCGAATCTCTCGACGAGCTCCTCCGTGGTGGCGGCACCCATCCGCCATCGAATCTGACCAACCAGGAAATCGTCGACCTCGAAGCGTACCTCGCAACGTTGGGCGGTTGAGCGTTCAGGGGTTTGTCGGTTCCTACCCCGAACCAAGCGATTCTCGGTCTTTTCTCAGGTCGCGCCCGACGTTGACACACCAGACGGTCAGCGGATGAGCATTTGACACCTACGGGCCTTCAGCAGGTGCGCAATCCACGACAATGCACTTTTTTGCGTCCCACACGCGACAATGGCAAGCGATGTGCTTAGACTAGCTCGTACCTGCCGTCTGGGCCGGCGGTAGCGGGCGTTTCCTGCCAAGGAGCGAAGAGGGGCAGCCATCACGCTGTTTGCGCGCCGCCGGGCGAAAAGCGGCGAGGGTACGGGTTCATTCTGAGGACGTAAGACTTATGAGCATAGAACCGAAGGCCGTAGGGCGCTCAGCGCTGCGCTTCGTCGGTTCGCTGTGGTTCGCAGCCGTGCTGCTTATGCTGTTGCTGGTTGGAATGGCGTGCGCGACGGTTTACGAATCGATGTACGGAACCGGGCGCGCGCTGGCCGAGTTTTATACGTCTTGGTGGTTTGAACTGTTGCTGGGGCTGCTGGCGGTAAACCTCGCGAGCGCAGTCGCGTTACGCTATCCGTTCAGCCGATGGCACACGGGTTTTGTCACTACCCACACCGGCATCATCATCACGCTGGCAGGCGCAATGGTCACCGAGCATTTCGGTGTTAACGGGCAGATCGGCGTCTTCGAGGGGGACACGGTCCATGAGTTCCGCGTCTCTGGTGCGCCCGCCTTGGCTTTGCGGGCTCAGGCGGAGGATCGTCAGGCGTCGGTCGACCTCGCCCCATCGAAGTTCAACGGGTACCGAGCGCTCAGGCAGGTGAACTCGCCGACGTTGATCCTTGGGGACGTCGGTGTAACGATCAGGGAATACTTACCGGACAGTGAGATCAGGGAGCGGATCACCAACGACAACCCGCACCTTCAATTTGCCATACAGGTGTCACTATCACCAACGGGCCTGGACAACCCGACCTGGCTGTTTGCCGGCCGGACCGGCAAAGTCGGCCCGTTGACCGCGGCTTTTCGCGTCTTTGACGACGAGGCTGAGCTCGCTCATGTACTCGTTTCCGAACCGGAAGCGGAAGGTGCACCTGACTCCGGCGGTATCGTCAAGGTAACCTACAAGAAGTCATCCTTCGAGATTCCATTGCAGGATGCCCTGAGCAACGCCATGCCGATCGGTGAGACGCAGTATACGATTCAAGCGCTCCGCTATTTGCCCAGCGCCCTGGTTGTCGAGGGAAAAGTCCAAAACAACCCGGGCGGCCAACCGAACCCAGCCCTCGAGGTTGAGATCAATGGACCTGCCGGGAAAGACACACAATGGGTCTTTGCAAGATTTCCCAATTTTCGAGGGATGCATGGCGACCAGGGCGAAGAAGACATTAACGTCACGTTCACGGCACCGCAGGCTAAGCAACACCGACGCGCCTCTGCCCCGATTGAAGTGCTCGCCGGACCGGGAGATGTCCTTTTCGCACGCTTCGAGACCATGGGCCATGGCAAGCGGACAGAGAAATTAGCCGTTGGGACGCCGATCGAGGCACCCTGGCCTGGGCAGAAACTCACCGTCCTCGACCGACTCGATCGCGCCCGGCTCGTGCGAGAGATGGAACCGGTCGAGCCCATCCGGGAAGACCGGGTGCCGGCAGTTCTGGTGAACGTGCGGGGAGGCGGGCAATCGAATGAGCTTTGGATCCAGAAGTACAGGCCCCGCTCGTTCACCTCGGGTCAGACAGCTTACGAACTGACCTTCGGTGACAAGGAGATTCCGCTCAACTTCGGTGTTCGCTTGGATCACTTCGAGATTGGCACCTATCCCGGTGAACGGCGGCCGCGATCGTTCACCAGTCAGATCACCATCATTGATCCGCTATCCGGCGGAACAGAAAGCAAAGTCGTGAGCATGAACAACCCTGCGAAGTATGGGGGTTACAACTTCTATCAGTCGAGTTATCGGATGGGGAAAACGCGCACCGCTAGCTTCCTCAGCGTGGCCCGGGACCCCGGTCTCCCGATCGTCTTTCTGGGATATGGAGCCACAATGGCGGGGATGGTGATCACGCTGATCACCCGCTCGATCATCTACCGGCGTCTGGGGAAGAAATCCAAGCTGGATGGCACCGCTGTCAAGAGTCCGGCACACCTGCGCGAGCCGCAGGAGCTGTCCACACCCGTGGCCGTTGCTGCCACAGCAGAGTAGAGAAGGACACAACCATGACGCAATTGTTCGTGACGATGGCTGTCTTGGCACTGGGTACTTCACCGGTGCAGGAGAGCAAGCTGCCGACGTCGCTGGATTTATCCGTGATCCGCTCGCTGACGGTTCAGCACGACGGACGCTGGTCGCCGCTGGATACGGTCGCCCGAGACCTTGTCGAATCGGTGACCGGCACTCAGTTCTACCAAGGCCATGATCCTGTGCTACTTTTGTTGGCGTGGACGTTTGACGGCCCATCGTGGATGGAGGAGCCGCTGATCGCAATTCGCAACGCCGAGCTTCGACAAGAGCTGCAGTTGCCGGCCACGAAGACCGTGTTCTCCTATGCGGAGCTTGTTGACCACGACCACCTTCTGTCCCTTATCGATGATCTCGCCCATATCGAGCAGGGACGGAAGATGAATCCGCTCGAGTCGGAAGTCTCCAGTATCAACGAGAAGCTGGTTACCTTGCAGCAGGTTTTCCAAGGCCGTGTGATTCGGCCCATTCCTGATGCCGAGGACATGGGTGGGGCGTGGCAAGCGATTCCCTCCTCGCCGCCCGTGGGTTCCCCACAATTGGCCGCGGTGGAGGAGGTGTGGGATGCATTGGGTGCTGCCTTCCGCGGCAACGAGGCGGCTGCATTCACTTCCGCCTCGCGAGAGTTGACGAGAGTTCTCGCTACCCTGCCGGCGGTATATCGGCCGCCATCCGAGCTGATTGAGACCGAGCTTCGCTACAATCGTATGAATCCGTTTCACCTTGGATGGCAGCTCATGGCCGTCGGGGCCGTGCTTGCCGCCCTGGCCATGCTCGTTCGGAAGAAATGGTTCGACGCCCTGACCTTGGTGGGTTTGATTGCGGGCTTTGCCGTGGTCACCTACGGACTGTCACTGCGATGGCATATTGCCGGGCGGATTCCGGCGTCCAACATGTTCGAATCGCTGTTGTTTCTGAGTTGGGGCATGGGTGCGTTTGCAATCATCTCCACGTTCCTGCTTCGACACAGACTGGTGCTGTTTACCGCGTCGGCGATGGGCGCGGTTTCCCTGATGCTTGCGGACTTGCTGCCGTTGGATCCTTTTATCCGTCCAATCGTCCCGGTGCTGCGAGACACCATCTGGATGTCGATCCACGTGCCGATCATCATGGTGTCCTACTCTGTTTTGGCCCTTGGTGTGTTGATCGCCCACTTGCAGCTCGTGGTCATGGCCTTCACTCGTGGTCGACGGAAGCTAATCGCCGCGATCGATACGCTGCATTACTGGTACATCCACGTCGGCTCCATCCTGCTGTTGGCGGGGATCGTGACCGGCAGCATGTGGGCGGCGTCATCCTGGGGTCGCTATTGGGGTTGGGATCCCAAAGAGGTGTGGTCACTTGTCGCCCTGCTCGGCTATCTGACCATCCTGCATGTGCGTATTGATGTGGAGAAGGTGCCGCCTCTCGCGTACGTGATCGCCCTGATCCTCATGGTCGCCCTGTTTGTCATTGTAGTGCCCAAGCTGGAGCCCCTCAGCGGCGGCAAGATACTCGCGTTCGCAGGTGCGGCGGTCGGGATCGTGGTCCTGGTTGCCACGCGGGGTCCATTCGCAACCGCGGTGAAGAGCGTTCTGTGCTTCTGGCTGATCATCATGACCTACGTCGGTGTCAACTATATCCTGGGCATCGGCCTCCACAGTTATGGATTCGGCACCGGTGCGGTATGGCGGTGGATGTTCGTGATCGGGGGCATCGACCTTGCGTTCATGGCGTTGTGTTGCGTCTTGTATCTCGCCCGTCCTGGCCCACGAGGAACCGTCCCGGAAACCACGGCTGCGATAACCTCGACATAGCCTCGCAATTGACACCGCGCGGAGATGTCGCGCTCCCCTCTCCGCAGGAGCGGAAAGAGGTCCATCGCCTGCCGCCAAGAGGTGACGGCGGGCCCGTGGTCCCTCTGTCCAGCTCTGCTGCCTGGTCTTTGTAGTTACGTGATTGTGGCGCCGCCGCCAGGCGTGCAACTCACAGCCATGTTGTCTTTGATTGGCCGATCGGCTATTGTTTGGACTACTGCAGCCAGGCACACGGTCGACAGTGGGCGATGCGTTGCGGGCGCTCACCGCCGGATGGCGCTCGCGAAGTCGTGCTGGCTCAGCGCGGTGGGCCCCAGGAACCGATGTGGCTGTCGGTTGTCGCCGGTGCCCGGCGAAGCGTAGGGAAGAAATCACGGAGAGCGACCAATGAAACACTGTTTTTCGACAGCCATGGCGGTTATGTGTGCGGTTGGCTGTGCGTTGGGCGGATTGACCGACGAAACACCAGGCGGTCAAGCAAACAAGCAAACTACCACTCAACCGCAGAAGACGGAGCTTCGCGCGCCGGAGGTGAAACAGCCACTGGCCCTCGCCGGCGGGACGCCTTTGGTCGAGGTGATGATTAACGGTGCGGGACCATTTAAGCTTGCCATCGATACGGGGACAACCGAGACGACGATCGACGATGACGTTGTCAAGAAGCTCGGTCTGGAGATACCTGAGCCTGCCGACTCACCCACGACCGGCGAGGAAAAGGTGCCAACGATCCCGACCGTGCGCGTCATCTCTGTCACCCTGGGTGACGCCGTGTTCTTTGATCTTAAAGCCAAGGTCGTCGATTATGACAAGGAAGCGGAGGGGGAGCGACTCCTCGATGGCACGCTGGGGCTTCCCCCATTTTCAGACTTCCTCCTGACGCTCGATTATCCGGGTGAGCAAATTGTCATCACCCGCGGTGAGCTGCCCGCACCAGACGGGAAAGAAGTCCTGGCCTACGTCGACAAGCAGGGGCTCGCCACAATCCCACTGACATTTGATGACATTATGACAGAGGTCACGATCGCATCCGGTTATGGAGGCGGGTTCACTTTGGAGTCCTCGCTACGGGGTCATGTCAAAATGGCCCCGAAGGCGTACGAAGAGCGGCAACGCCGCAGACTGACCGATGAAGAAAAGAAGCAAGAGCGGCAGATCATGGGCACGGTACCAGTCGGGAAGCACAAGGTTTTCCAGCCTCCGGTTCGTTTTCTGCAAGCGGAATCAGAGGGAGCCTCACGAATGGGGCACCGTGTACTGCAGCACTTCGCCCTGACCATTGATCAGAAAAACCACCGGATCGGTCTCAGTCGCAAAGAGACTGGCAACGTGACGTTTGGCCCACCTCAGCCTAAATTCGGCGTGGTTTTCTATCGTTACGGTCGGTATCTGAAGGTCAAGGAGGTCATCCCCGACTCCCCCGCCGGCCGGAGCCCCATCACCGTCGGGGACAAGATCGAATGGGTCGACGCACGTAAACCAAACGAGTATGCCTTCGGCGAACTCGGAACGTTTATAGAAGAGGCAGAGGCCATTACCTTCTCCATCAACCGGCGCGGAGCCATCCTACACGTAACTCTACGCCCCTGGGATTAGGACGCTCTCGGGAATCGCACAGCGCGCCCCCCTCATCCCCCATTGCCAAGGGGGGAAAGAGGGGGTCGCACGATACACTAAAACCGAGCCTCCTATAGGGTCCCGAGACAGTCAGTTACGCTCCACGACCGTCCGCTGACCCACAAACCCGCATAGACGTAGCAGACGACCGGGGACGCGTCGTCCAGGCGTAGCCAATGCCCAGACGGCGTCTCAGGGCGGACGCTCAAGGACGGGCATGCGTACACGAATCGCAGCCCTATCCTCGTTTGCGGCACCTCCAGAACGCCAGTCACGAGGTTTGCACAATATCCCCGTTTTTTCGGCGTCAACGGAAATTCTTTACGCGCCATTGATCATGCAAGGGGAGTGTCTGCGCGCTGCTCGAACGAGCCTGAAACCGGTTCGGCACTTAACATCAATAGTAAAGTGGATGAATTTATTTTTTGCCTTCCTCTTGACGGGAGTCTAAAGTCCGAGTATATTCAGGTTGCGTGATCACACCTTGCAGCCACCCGAGGGGTGTGAATCTGTGGCTGTGG
>CAYOQG010000170.1:0-12430 GCA_964405925.1 uncultured Phycisphaeraceae bacterium
GGCCGCTTCGGACCCGAGACGACCACAGGAACTGACACGGTGTTTCGCACGCCGGGTGCCATCATGGTCTACACGACGAACAATGAACAAGGATTCGCGCTCCGCTTGACCGGCGAAACGGATCAGGAGATCGTTAGCTTCGAGGGGCTTTCTCTCATAAAACCGCGGCCCAAGCGGTAGAATCCCGGCATTGTCCCCACGCACGTGGGGGTGAACCTTGGATGCCGTCGTGCGAGGTGAGTATTCCGAAAACGAGATGCGCAAGCAGTTCGTACCCAGCAAACGGGTTGCAATCGCCGATGCCGCCTTCCCTGCCGAGAAAGCCAAGGCCAAAGAACGGCAGAAAATACACGGCAACACGGCACCAGGGCGAAAGAACACTCCCGGGAAATTCCCGGAAGTAAAGCGAGGTGAGGCCAAGGACCGCGTCGCCAAGTCGGTGGGCATGGATCGCAAGACCTTCGAGAAAGCCAAGGCGAGGAAACGGATGTTGGCTGGCAAACCCTCGGGGAAATTCCCCGCACCGGTAGGCCGTGCCAAGTGCCAGATCGTTCGCGCGGGAGACTCGCACCGGCTACCTTTGGCCTCCTCCCCTTCCCCCCTTGCTCTCGTGCCCCTTGGCTAATGTGATTCCGTCCCTGACGGCGCACAGGCGAGATTTCTGCTCCGTCTCCAGGGGGGCTGTCTTGATTTGCGCGTCCTGCGGCCTTCGAGAACGTCCCGCGGGGGTACCTCGCGCCCCTAACCTCACACATTGACAGCGAACATGGCTGCCCGTCGATGTCATGGGCAGAAGCACATCACACAGGTGAGGCGGCTACCCAGCGGGAGCGCCACACCAACCGCCCCACGATGCTACTCGGTCTCCGACAAGAACTGCCGAACGAGCCTGATCTGCTGCGTCAGGTGTTTTCGTGCAGCCTTGACAGGGGCCGAATACGCTCCGTGCTTCAGGGCGTTCATCTTGGATCGGTCTTTCCCGGCTTCTGTTCTTGGTCCCGTGGACTTCAGCCAGGGCTTGGTCCGTTTGGCAGCCTCGCGCAGTCGCTCAAGCCCCTCGGGCGTGTGGCCCCGCCAGAGCTTCCGGTTGGCTCGACACGCCCTAATCTGACGCTCAGTCGCCACCATCCGCCTCCTGTTCATTCGGTAGTTTCTTTTTCCCCAGAGATGATCCTGACCTCGGTGAGACGACCACATTGCCGGGTTCCGATTCGTTCACCTGCTGGATAGCAACGTACGGAGTGCGCTGCTTTGCACCACGATACTCCTTGAGGGCCAGCATCCCTCGCCGATATGCGTTCATGGTCTTGTCGCACTGCTGGTTGGCGCTGAGCCGGAGGGCTGGGTCCAGTGCCTCTGCGGCGAGGAGAGAGAGACCCTGTACACGCTGGTAGGTCCAGGTGAGCTGCTCGATCAGCATCCGCTCAAGCGGGTCACGGACTCCGACACCTTCGAGCACCTGGTCGATCATCGCCTGCCCGGACGGGACCAAGTCCTCGTCGGGCAGCCCCAACATCCGCGCGAGCGTGTAGCCGCCAAGGTTCTCGGTGAACACCTTCGCGTTGCGACCAGGGTCTGTGGTGGCCAGCTCGGAGTCGTCCACCGTCACCTTCGCGATCGCTTGACTGCTTCTCTCGCTCATCAGCCATGCGCCTCACCGGTCTCGTTTTCTCAACTACGCCGATTCTATACGACCGGACAACTCAAGTGCGCTCGAAAGTAGAGGGATAGTCGAAGTGGCACTCGAAGTGCGCGTCGTGGCTCGGCCGACAGGTCGAATCTGAGCTGCTCAGACTCCCTTGATTGGCAGTTCGTCTGGTGTCATCGAGCGCAGCGTAGTCTGGATGCACTGAGATACCTCGCAAACGCTTAGAACGCCTCTATTCGGGTTGTGCACTTCCGTGCGCTTCGGTGCATTCGGCACTCGCCGCCGCCCGAACCATTGCCACGATACCCGCTCGGATGGCCCCCGGCAGCTCCGGCCACGCCTCGACGACCGCCCTCAGACCGGGGTCGTTTTGCAGAAAATCCGCCAAGCTGGGCGCCAAGCGCGGGTCGTCCAACTCGTAAGTGCTTGTCGTTTGGGGAGTTACAACCCGCGCGCCACAGCCTTCCAAGCTGAATGTTACGAGTTCGAGTCTCGTCGCCCGCTTTGTTGAATCACGTTGAGTTGCGTTGCTAAGTGCTGAACCAGTCGAAGGGTTGCGCACTTGACCGCCCCATCTTCGGGAGAGATGAGGCACCTTTCGAGGGCCGGTTTGCTTACGACCACACAGCTCGCACCAACGCCACGATGCCGCCGCGGCCGGAAGTCACGTCTCGATTAATCCTCGGATGATCAAATCATCGATCGTGTCGACGATGAGATCCGGGCGATGTGATTCGGGAATTGCTTCGATGACCGAGCGTTCTTTATACTTCCCGGACAGCACGAATGCGGTGTGCATGCCCATACGCTTCGCACCAGCCAAGTCGGAGAAGGGATCGTCGGAAACGACCATGACGGACTCGGCGGGCAGGGCGATATCCTCTAGCGCTTGACCGTAGTATGTCGGGCTTGGCTTGCCGACCAGAACAGGCTCGACCTGCGTGGCATAGTGGATTGCCTCCACGATGGCACCGACACTTGGGCCACATCGGCCCTGAGCGTCGATGAAGAGGCGGTTACGATGGAGGGCGATCAACGCGGCGGTGCTACGTCCGACCGCGTCGCAGGCAAGCCTGAGATCTTCGTAGGTCAAGTCGGTATGCAGACCAACCACGACGGCGTCGACATCGCTGTCCCGGGTCACAGCGAAACCCTCCGCGGAAAGCATATCGCTAAGCTCCGCTGCACCCAGAACCAGACATTTCGTAACCCCGATCGAATGAAGATGCTTCACCGCGACGCCGATGCAGGTGTGAAGCTCGTCGAGCGTAAAGTCGAAGCGAGCCTGTCTCAGTTTGCTCAGCAAAGAGGTCTTGGAATCCGTTGTATTGTTAGTGATGAGCCGAAGTGGCAAGCGTGCGTCACGAATGTTCTTGACGAACTCGACCGCACCGGGAATCGGCTGATAACGCTTATCCGCCACCAGCGTGCCTTCCACGTCCAGCAGGAAACCACTTACGCGCATACGAATGTTCCTCAGCAAGAATTAGGCACATCTTGCCTCCGGTACATTCTGTTCGCAAGCGTAAGCTGGTACGGCAGATGGCTGCCCCTCAGCATTCCTTATGAGAAAGGGGTGGGCCATGATGACCCACCCCGTTGCGCTACACACGAACTAAAAGCCTATCAGGGTCGGAATCTCTACGGGCACGGGTCCGTTGCAGGCGGCCCTACCGGTGGTTGCGCCTGGTTGCGGAACGCGTCCACCACGTGTGAAATATCAACAAAGTCGATCTTCTTGTCCGGCTTTGGCTGTGATACGTCGGAGCTGATCACGTCCGCCCGAGCCTTCCGCGGCACACCGGGCGATTGACCCGGATTACACGGGGTGTTCTTGAACTTCTCCACAACCGCCGAAATGTCCACGAAATCAACGACCCCTTGGGGTGGCGTGCACGGGCAGAACGCGCAGTCGCCAACGACGTCGCCCACGTGGCTGGCAACAACCGTCAGCGGTGCTGAGAAATTCTCCTCCGCCCGCTCACACTCCGCGTGGATCGCCTGCACCTCATACACACCACCGGGAATGATCCCGGCGTTGACCACGTCGATCACACCATACCCGCTCCAATCCGTGTAGAAGACTCCGCAACCAAGTTCCGCAGCCAAGAAGGTTGGCGGTGGTACTGGGCCGTTGGAGCCGGACGCTTCCGTGACCACGTACGGTTCCTGGACCCAGGCGGTCCGACCCTCAGCGTACTCGAAACCGGGAACCGACACGAATTTCACGCGAATCGCGTATGTGTCTGCGAGACTGTCTCTCCCGGGCGGAGTAAGCTCGGTCGCATCGAAGGATACGTACCGGTTTTTGGTGCCATGCCCCTGATCCGGGCAGCCCGAGTCCTCCACCGGTGGAAGCGCCTCCGGGCAGATCGTCTCCTGGCTCCTGATGTCGAGGCGGACACGACCGACGGGGTCGATCTCCGGATAGTTTTCCGTATCCCGTTCGCCGCCGATACGAATCAGATAGCACTGCCCCGCATCAGCAAATGCCCTGAACGACCAATTCGGTGCATTGCATTCACCGTCAGTGCACAGGGCATTGTCGGCGAAGAAGTTCGGCACCCGCAGCTCGGGTGGCGGGGGACAAGTAGTCGGGCAGGTGGGGCTGTCATCCGAGAACACTTCGAGAACAACGTCAAAGTCACTGTCCCCGCAGAGGTCGATCTCAAGGTTTCCATCGAAGATTGCGTGGTACTCGACCCAGACATCGTTCTCGAAGGAGTTGAGATCGTCATTGTCGCAGTCGACCCGCACCGGTGCACCATCGGTTGTGGAGCACCGGGTCGAGATCCACTCAGTCACGTCGCTACCGACGAGGACAATCGGGTCGTCGCAGTCATCACCCGGCGGAGGTCCACCCGCGCAGATGACTTCCTTCGTCGCACATGCTTCTCCGGCGTCCCATTCGCCGACGATCGCGCCGATAACGGCACCGGAATCAACGTCAAACCCGCCAACGCAGTCGTTCCAGACAACGTCGTTGGTGCAGGTCCCGTCGCACTCACAGCACGAACCCGTCGGAGCCGGAGGAAGGTCGAACCCCACAGCACCGGGACCGGTGTCGAGGCAGAACGCGAAGTCAAGGACGTATTGAGTGCGGTCCTCTTCGACCCAGGCCCACCTCGGCGGATCTAACGTCATGTTCGGATCGCCCTCGGTCATGGCAAACCCGTTCCCGTTGTAGCTGGTTGCCATCCACCAGTAGCACTCACCGGCCGGGTCACCGGTGCCGGAGACCGTAACCCAATAACGTGCGCCGGGGGTCACTGCAATTGGCGTGTCAAACACAACGGAGTACAGGTAGGAAATGGGCTCGGTGGTATCCATCGCCGCCTTCGCGGTCACCGTAACGGGACCTGGCGAACCCGGTATCTCTACTCCGGGCATGCCATTGTCGTCCGCGTAGAACCTGATCTCGAAGAAGTCCTCGGTCGGGATGGCTGCTGGGTTGCAGGCCGCCAGGAACTGCTCCGCGATCGCATACATGCCCCACCAGCAGATCTGGCGGATCTGGTTGCCTACCGGCTGGAAATCGTCGGCAATGGCATACACCGGACCGTTCAGGCGGTCGTCGTAGAAGTACCAGTTGCTATCCCAGGGATGGCAATTTTCTTCGGTCTCGACGCTGCATACCGGACATGGATCATCGGCACAGCTCACGCCACCGATGTACTCGGGCTCGCCGGGCTCCTCGAGGCATAGCTCTTCATCCATCGGTTGACCGCCGGGCGTGTGATCCACGCAGTCACCGGGCCCGCGGCAGCAGGCGCCGGTGCAGCAGAGGCCGTCGGCATCCGGCAGATCACAGATGGGCTGTGAACCGCAGTCCTCGACCCCGATATGCCACCAACCACCGGCCTGGTCGCAGTCGTACTCATTCTCGTAGCTGCAGACCTCGCCGACACAGCATGCCGCGATCGGGCACGCGCCGACGGTGATGTGCATCTGGTACTTCGCACCGGGTGGTGAGGCGGAGGTCCCGTCGGGAGCGGCATAGATCGGCTTGTAGTATGTGCCGGCGGGTACCGGTCCCCACGTTGCCCACAAGTTATCGTCATCACAGAACGGAGTACCACGGGCGAACCCCGAGGTGTCTCGGCCGATCCCGATGGGTGGATCGACACCAACGTTTCCAAGCCAGGTGTCACAGCAAATGCCGCCATCGTGCTCATCTCGCACTAGGTTAGCCCATTGCGGTTGCAGGGGGTTGCCTTCGATGTCGGTGCAGCAGAGGTCGATACGTAGCTCGGCGCAGGCATCGAGTGAGAATCCCTCCCACCAACCCGGATCCTTGGTCGTGTCGTCGGGATCGAAAATGCCGACGTTACAGAGGTCCGGGAAGTCATCAAAGGTCGCGCCGGTGTTGTCACCGGTGATGGTAATGGTGATCGGATCTTCGCCGAGTGCCGGAACATTGATGACCCGCACTGGTGCGTCGAAGCAGTTGTCTCCACCTGCGTACAAACTGACGGGGAGCTCGCAGCAGTTGGGATCGCAGTCCGTACCGAAGCCCAGGGAGGTCCCTGCGACGGTGACACAGTGGCCACAATCCTCCGGTTCGCACTCCGGGGGGCAATCCAGATCCGAGGTGCAGCCTACCGCTGTCGGGTCGTTGTCACAAACGGTGCCGGAACAGGTCGCATTTCCGGTTGCGATGCAGTCACCTGTCATTTCGTCACAGCAAGCCTGGACTTCGCAGACCGGAATCAGCTCACACGAGCCCGACTCGGGTGGGTCGCAATCCTCATCCGATGAGCACGGCGTCGCGTCCGGGCATAATCCGCAGAGCGAACCGGTTTCCTGCGGTTTGCCGCCTTGGGCCACGCACACCCACGGGAGTTCCCTGGTGCAGGCTGCGGTGTCCGCGGCGCAGCATGCGGCCATCGGGCTGGTGGTCTTCGTGCCGATGATCTCGAAGGCGAGCACGTCGGGCGAATCACCGTCGCACGTGCCGTTAACCACGCCCTCGCAGTCCTCATTACCGTTCCGGAAATCACACTGCTCACCGTCATGATCGCCGCCGACGCAAACGCCAAGCAGGTTGACAGGGCCGTTATTGACCCACATCGTCGAGCAGGCGTTCGTGCCCTTGTCGGGAGGGCAGTCGGTCGAAAGCAGCTTCACCCGGCCGTCCAGGCCGAAGTTGCTCATGACGCTCCAGACGACGTACCCCTTCGTCGGGATTGTGAGGGGTGGATCGAAGTCGACCGTGCGAATGCCTGCTCCGCTATAGTCATTCGTACCGTCGGGCCAAAAAACGTCCACGATCTTAATCCCGTTCTCATCGTAGAACGCGATCTGCCATCGGGCCCCGTTCAGCGGTCGGTCCATGACCAAACCTGCGAACCGCAGGAACTCGATCTGCATGTACAGCTCGCCGGGATAGTTCTCCGTTTGATAGTCGTCGCCGACGGCGTTGAGGGTCTCGCACGACAAGTCTGAAATAGGGCCAACCTCCCAGATGAAGTCGCCTTGCGGTGCGATGCCGCTTCCATACTTCGGACAGCCATTGTAGTTGGTGGATGGCTCGACGAATTCACAGGCATTGTTCATGACCAGGAAGGCTCCGTCCTTGGCCTCGCAGTCGGGGAGCGTGATCGCCTGGCAGACCATCGGGTCTGGGTACTCACCGGTGCAGCATCGACCGGTGATGGTGATGTTTACATGTTCGCAGAGGCCGCTGTCGACGTCGCACGTATCTCTCGTATTGTCGTTCTCATCGTCGCAGTCCGCATCAAGCTCGCACGGATCGACACAGGCATCCTGGGCTTCGTCACACACTTGTCCTGCATCTGCACAGGTGTTTTCGGGCATATCCCCGGGGGTGGCCGGCTGGCACATCGGGCCGCTTCCCTCGTCCACACATAGCTCCTCTCCGTTGCAATAGAGCCCGTCGTCGCAGTCGGTGACTCCGGTGCCGGTGTCAGGTGTCACCACGCACGCGCCTCCCTCGCACTCATAGTCGTTGCAGACGTTGCAAGTCGCGCATTGTTCATCGATGAGGCAGTCTTCCGGTAGAGCCTTGCACATGCCGCCCGGTGTTTCCCACGCCGATGCACCGATCGCCACCTGCCCGTCGGAAATCCTGGACGGGCCCTCTCCATGTTTGTAGTAGCCCGCAGGGAGCGGATCAAAGACCGGAAGGTTACCCGTTCGCAGGATTCCAGGACCTGCGGTCATGCGGGTGCCGACCTTCACGGCGATTTGTGGTCCTTCGGTGACCTTCGTCGCCGACACTGGCTTATCCGGTGGGGAACCATGAAGTGTCAAACTTATGACACCCACACAGGTGGCGATAACGGGCACCGCCAGTTTGGATCGCCAATATTGATTCCTTCTCATTGTCTGTGCACCTCCAATAGGAACTGTACTCCGCCTACAGAATCGAAACGGTCAAGATCGAAGAGAAAAGAAGAAACCTCGCCAATCGAGGGGACGTTCCATACCTGTAGCCCACTCGCTGCCCCACAGGGCCGCGGGGATCGAGAGGGTGATCCCGTTACTCTCCACGCTCCTCGGTGAAGTGGCATCTTCCTGTCCCACACCGTCCACCAAGAACGGTCCCAGCCCACCGCAGGGCGGTCGGCCGAGCATGCAACAGACGGGTGCAAGCGCTAACTGCGCTCGTTGACGCACTCGCTCAGCGCGCGACAACGCGGACTCTCAGTTACGCACGGCTGGCGCACAAAGGGCAACACGGACACAACTGCCATCAGAGCTGGCTATGCCACTAGCTCGAATGCGCCCTGCCCATCCCTTAAACTGATCCCATATATTCTGACAGTTCGCGCGGGCAAATACAAGAGAAAAGTGACACTTAGAATGTTGTGCGCATTAAGGTAGGGTATCACGCCTCGATGGCGGGCGCTGAGGATGCCAGGCCCCTGGGGGAGGTGAAGGCCCCGAGCCTTCACCTCCCCCAACCGAACGAATCACCTCCTTTCCGTTGCCCAAGCACTCATCTTTTCGCTGCCCGCCGGCCGGCGCAGCTGGCCTGCGATGTCTGCGTCGCCCAGCACGAACGACACTGTCGCACCGGTGAGGATCTCCTGCATCAGCCCAAGCTCCTTCACGTCGGACAACACCGGATTCTCCGCCAACAGCTCGGCCGGTTTGGCCTGGCTGCGTGCCGCCGCAGTCTCCTCACGCCGCTTGATCAGGTTGGCCTGGACGCCTCTTTCCGCCTCGATCACCTGCGTGAGGATCGTCTTGATCTCCCCAGGCAGAACGATGTCCCCAGGCCAACGCTTTTGACGACAACCCCGAACTCCCAGGCACGCGACGCGATGATGTTCTTGACCTCCCCGCCGACCGATTCCTTATCTGCAAGCAAGGCGTCCAGCGCCCATGTACTCACCGCGGCCCGGAGGGCCAACTGGGCTTCGTGGCACAGGGACCGGGCGTGGGCCTTGACGACGGTCACCGCCTTGATCGAATCGATGACCTGCTATGTCACCAGGAGATTCCGTCTCAGCGTGATCTTGTCGTTGGTCATGATGTCCAGAGCAGCTACATCGGCGACCCACTCTTGCCGGTCCACGGTGGCCCGGGTCAGGTGGCCGACGTTGTACCAGAACATGTCATGTCCCTTGCCGAGCGTTTCGACGATCTCACCATCCCTGATCAGCAAGACGTCCGCGTGCTCGGCGACGTCCACACAGACCACCCACTTTGGCGCGTCGCGATGAGCGACCACCGCCTCGGCCTTGGCATGCTCCGGCCGCAGGGTGTCGATGCTGAACACTTCCACGTCGAGCCTGTACGGCTCGTTCCAGAAGGCGTGGCGACCTGGAGCCGCGATGTATGCCAACCGATTGTCCTTCCAGACCAGCGCCGGCGTAGACCACCAACGTCAGGCGATAAATCCAACCGCTTACCGCTGTGTTCTGTGCAGTGTGGTCTGCCGATATACACACGATTGCAATGTCATGCCCGCAGTGCCGCCCTGGCTGCGCGACCGCCGATCGCCATCGAATGCTCCACGCCTGATGAAAGAGAGCGAAGAGCGCGCCACCGACGGCTGACCAGACGGGGAATCACGCCCGCCACCTGCCTTTGAGGGCGACATCCGGCCGCTTCGTAGGGACGGGATTTGAACCCGTGACTTCACGGCCGCAACCCGCGTGCTCTGCCAACTGAGCTACCCGTGTGGGACTAGGCAGGAATCGAACCTGCGTTCGCATATTTGCAGCAGACTTCTTATGAAGTCTGTGCCCGTCCGTCGAGCAGTCAGCGACCGATATTGTTTCCGACGCCGTACACGGAACACACTTCAATCAACTCCACCGGGCGCGAAGTGCACCGCTGGCGCAACATCGGCTTGCCCCCAGTCAAGTAATGGAAGTGGAGAGGGTGACCGAGCGCCTATGCGTGTGTTTAAGGCACACGGGAACCAATTCTTCCGGCGGTGGGTCCGAGTGAGAGTCGGCTGTGCGCAGACTAACCCTTCAAACCCGCTTCTGTCGGCAGGCCGGTTGGCAAGGGTGCCGAGTCCAGTCATCCAATTGGCACGACGTTAGACGCTAGTCGATCACCCATTCTCCACTACACATGTATGATGAAGTCTCACCTCCCTTCGTTTGCTGCGGTGTTTCCACCAACAAAAGATCCGAGCAACAAAAAAACCCTAAAGGCGTTGGCCTTCAGGGTTTACCGACAAAACAACGTCGCAATAGCTACCCTGAAGGCGGTGCGTGGCGGTAGAACGCCGTATTGGCGCTCAGCACGAGGACCGTCAGCAGCGCGCAAATACAGCCGCCACCGACAGTCCACGGACATGTGCCCGTTTGTGGCCAGCGCCAGCACGCTTTGAGTAGATCTAATTGCGACCGAATCAACGACATTACCTTTGTCTCAGTACCCTGTATCTCTCCACGGAGCAGAATCAGTTACTCGTTAGAGTCAGCAGAGACGATTAACTGTAGTATACACCAGTCCGTGCCTGCGTCAACCCCATATGGGCAGAAAAATTGCTTTCTCATCCATCGGCGATACGTCCGGACTGTGCGTATCGGGCTGCTTGTGCTAGCATCGTCTATCGGGGTTAACTCGTGCGTGGAGGTCATTCGTATGAAGATCGGGTTCGTCCAGTTCCGCCCGGTATTGGCCAACGTCGAGGCGACCATACGGGAAATCGATCGGCTCAGTGGGCAATTCCAGTCGGCAGACCTCGTTGTCCTGCCCGAGCTGTGCAACTCCGGGTACAATTTCGTGTCTGCAAATCAGGCGCAACAGACGGCAGAAGACGCGCAAAGTGGGAGATTCGCCCAATACCTACTCGCACTCACCCAGCGTCACGGCCAATACATTGTGGCCGGCATCAACGAGCGCGATGAGGAAAGTGGTCGTCTGTACAATTCGGCGATCGTAGTCGGCCCTTGGGGCCACGTAGGGAAGTACCGAAAGCTGCATCTATTCCTGAACGAGCGAGACTTCTTTCAGCCGGGCAATTCGGGCCTGCCCGTATTCGACCTTGGAATGTGTAAGGTTGGTATTTTGATTTGCTTTGACTGGATCTTTCCGGAGGCCTGGAGAGTGCTGGCCTTGAGAGGCGCCGACATCGTTTGTCACCCCGCCAATCTTGTGCTCCCCGGCCTCGCCCAGCGTGCCATTCCCGTGCACGCGGTGATGAACCATGTCTTCATCGTCACCGCCAATCGGATCGGCCAGGAGGGCGACTTGACCTTCACCGGGCTCTCGACCATCGCAAATCCGAAAGGCGACGTGCTCGCCCAGGCATCCCAAATCGAAACAGAGGTGCAGCTGGTCGACGTCGAGATGGCCACGGCCAGGGACAAGGCGATCACACCACGCAACGACGTGTTAGCAGACAGGCGACCAGAAGAATACGTGGACTTGGTCGCGCCGCGGAGATGATCCGTCCTACAGCGACAGCTCCATGAACCTGGCGCCATCAATCGGGTTGTATCGGTACGGCTCGATGTCCCGAAAGCCCAACGATTCATACAGGGTGATGGCTGTGGTCATCCAAGGCACGGTATCCAAACGCATCACCCGGTACCCGATCTGACGGGCCTCGTCGATCACCGCCGCCGCCAAGGCTCGGCCAACACCGAGACCTCGGGCGTCAGCCCGCACGTACAGCCGCTTCATCTCGCAGGCACGCTGGTCGATGGGTCTCAAAGCAACGCAGCCGACAAACTTGTCATCATGCACCGCCAGCAGCAGCCGTCCGCGAGGTGGTGCGTATTCACCCGGCAGGCCGGCCAGCTCCTTGTCAAAATCTTGAAAGCAGAGGTCGAAGCCCAACGCGGCAGCATATTCTTGAAACAGCTCGCGGACCTGGGCGAGGTGCTGCGTTGCTTGTGCCTGGACGATATTCAACATATTCAACGGAAGCGAAGCCCCGTCCGCTGCCATGGGCCGAACCGTGCGCCTATCCCGCTGATCCGAAACACTCCTGCAAAAACTGCAGGTCGATCTCGGGATAGACGGGGTAGTTGGCGAGGATGTCTCGGACTCTCGCACTCGCCTGCTCGCGTGCTTTTGCGCCCAGTGTGTACTTTGCTTTGCTCGGTTTGCCGTCCTTGGCGGCCTCCGCTGTCGTGTTGGAGAGCACCAGATGAACGATCGAGGCAATCTCCCGCATCTCACCTTCACCCATCCCGAGCGTGGTGACGGCCGGCGTGCCAAGCCTCAGGCCGCTCGTGTACCAGGGACCATTTGGGTCAAACGGTATTGTGTTTCGGTTTAGCGTGATTCCGCTTTCTCGCAGGGCGATCTCCGCCTGGCGCCCGGTCAGGTTGAAGGGTCGTACAT
>CAYOQG010000171.1:0-12373 GCA_964405925.1 uncultured Phycisphaeraceae bacterium
GGGTGTCCACCATGCCTGGGGTCGAACCTACAAGGACATCTATCAACGCTACCAGGCCTCTCTGGGGCGCGAGCTACGCTACCAGAACGGCTTTGATTGCCAGGGGCTGTGGGTCGAGGTCGAGGTCGAGCGGGAGCACGGTTTCAAGTGCAAACGGGACATCGAGACGTTCGGCATCGACAAGTTCGTCGAGGAGTGCAAGGCTCGGGCGAGCAAGTTTGCCGCCGTCCAAACCGAGCAATCCAGGCGATTGGGCTATTGGATGGATTGGGACAACTCCTACTACACCATGTCCGACGAGAACAATTATGGCATCTGGGCCTTTTTGAAAAAGTGCTTCGAGAGGGGATTGATCTACAAGGGTGTCGACGTGATGCCTTGGTGCCCAAGGTGTGGCACCGGCATAAGCCAGATGGAGATGAACGAGGGATACCGCGAGGTCCCGCACACCTCGGTCTTCATCAAGTTCCCGATCCGTGAACGACCGGGCGAGAATCTGCTGGTCTGGACGACGACGCCCTGGACGCTCAGCTCGAACGTGGCTGCCGCCGTAGGCCCGGACATGACCTACGTCAAGATCAAGCAGGGGGACGCGTTCTACTATATCGGCAAGGCCAACTTCGAGAACGCCCGATCCCATCCCGTTCAGGAACTGGACCCGCGCAAGCTCAAGGCTCTGCTTTCGATCCAGGAAGCGTTCAAGGCCGGCGGGGGGTTCGAAGTGGTCGAGGAGGTCCAGGGGGAGTCGCTGGTTGGCCTGACTTACGAGGGACCGTTCGACATGCTCGACGGGGCGGCTGAGGCCATCCCCGGCCATCGCGTGGTCCCCTGGGAGGAGGTCACCGAATCCGAAGGCACCGGAATCGTTCACATCGCTCCAGGTTGCGGAAGCGAGGACTACCACCTTGGCAAAGAGACAGGGCTGCCGCAGATCGCTCCACTCTTTGAGGATGGCACGTTCCGCCCCGAGTTCGGCTTCCTGGCCGGCAAACGGTTCGACCGAGTGGCGGACGAGATCGTGGCGGACATGAGCAAACGGAGGGTTCTATTTGCCAAGGAGCATTACTACCACCGTTATCCACATTGCTGGCGCTGCAAGGATGAGCTGGTCTACCGTCTGGTGGACGAGTGGTTCATCAACATGAAATGGCGCGACGAGATCATGGAGTCCGCGAAGCAGGCTCAGTGGATCCCGGAGTGGGGGCTCGAGCGGGAACTGGATTGGCTCCGCAACATGGGCGATTGGATGATCTCCAAGAAACGGTATTGGGGACTGGCCCTTCCCATCTGGGAGTGTCACGAGTGTGGTCACTTCGAGGTTATCGGTGGATGGGATGAGCTCGAGGCCCGGGCGGTGAAGGGGTGGGAAGAGTTCGAGGGGCATACCCCGCACCGTCCCTGGGTCGATGCGGTCAAGATCCGCTGTGCCCAGTGCGGCGACGAGAGCGCCTCCCGGATCAAAGACGTGGGCAACCCCTGGCTTGATGCCAGCATCGTGTCCCTGTCTACGATGGGCTACTTCAGCGATCGTAAGTATTGGGAGCAGTGGTTCCCGGCTGACTTCGTCGTCGAAGCTTTGCCCGGCCAGTTCAGAAACTGGTTCTACGCCCTCCTGGCGGTCAGCACCATGATGGTCGGCCGATCACCGTTTAAGGTCTTGAAAGGGCACGGTCTGGTCATGGATGACGAGGGCAAGCCCATGCACAAGTCCGCGGGCAACGCCATCGACTTCGAGGACGCTGCTGAGACCATCGGCGTCGACGTCATGCGCTGGCTCTACGCAAAGACCCCGCCCGAGCGAAACGTGCTGTTTGGCCCCCTGCACTGCGACGAAGTCCGACGGGAGACCATCCTGCCCTGGTGGAACATGTATGCGTTCTTCTCGAACCTGGCCCGGATCGATGAGTTTGACCCCCGCAAGCAAACGGCCAAGGCAGACGAGCGAACTTTGCTGGATCGCTGGATCCTGTCCGACCTGAACAGGCTCATCCGTGTGGCGCAGGAGTCTTATAGTCGATACGACGTGGCCCGTTTGTGTGCCGAGACGCAGCGTTTCATCGAGGTGCTCAGCACCTGGTACGTGAGGCGATCGCGGCGTCGGTTTTACGGCGAGGGTTGGCCGACGGAGAAGCGGGTAGCCTACGCGACGCTGTATCAAGTGCTGACGACGCTCAACCGGGTGATCGCCCCGATTATCCCCTTCATGGCTGAGCGGATCTATCAGAACCTCGTTGCCAAACAGAACGGCGACGCCGCGGCGAGCGTGCACCACGTGCCGTTCCCCGACGCGGATGAAAGTCTGATCGATGAATCGCTGTCCGCTCACGTGGAGGCGTCGTTGAGACTTGTCTCCTTGGCCCGTGCGGCGCGAAAGGAGTCAAAGCTCAAGGTGCGTCAACCGTTGGCGGAGCTGGTCGTTGTGCCCGCCGATGACGCGGAGCGTCAGGCTGTCGAGATGTTCCAGGATCACTTCCTCGAGGAGCTGAACGTCAAGAAGGTCACGACTCGGGCAAGTGCGGAGGACGTCGTGACCGTCACCGTCGAACCCAACATCAAGACGATCGGTGCGAAGTTTGGCCGGCACACCAACGCCGCTCGGGATGCCATCGCCAAGCTCGACGGGCACACGGTGGAGGATGCCTTTACCCGCGGCGAGACGGTGACCATCAACATCGAGGGTAACGACACCCCAATTGACCCGGGCGATGTGCTGATCCGCAAGTCGTACGGTGATCAGTGGGCTGGTGCTTCTGACGGTCAAACGGTCGTGCTGCTCGACAAGCGGCTGACACCCGAGCTAAAGAACGAGGGTCTCGCCCGCGACATCGTCCGCAACGTCCAGAACCTGCGCAAACAGGCTGACCTCGACATCGCCGACCGGATCACGCTAAGCCTGACGACCGAGTCACCCGCCCTCCGGGACGCAATCGAACAGTGCGCCGATTACATTCAAAGCGAAACGCTGGCCACCAAGCTCGTGACGTCCACGCTTTCCGATCCGAAAGCCCAAACCGATGTGAAGATCGACGGCCAAACGCTTTGCATCGGGCTGGTGCGGTGCCATGCGGGAGACCCTTAGCAGTCATCCCGGACAAACACTCCAAGCTTCTGTGGTCTCAGGGTGAAGTTGTGCTTGGGAGGCGGTATCCCTTGCAGAATGATCACGAGCGACCTACACAAAACTTGCAGGTCATGAATGGATTTGCGAACCCCGAACCAGCGGCCCAGGCCGCAAGTTCGTTTCTGGCTTCATCTGTGGCAGTTTTGCGTGAAATTCCAGCGAAGGATAGCGTCGGAGACTCGCATGCGGAGGCACTCCAAACAGCTCGCAGGTCACCCACGTCGGAATTCAGTGTTTGGCTAGGGAAGTGAATCGATTATAATCGTAAATGTCGCGATGCGGCGGGTCATAAGTGTTTACCCCAATCACTTTGGCTGATGCGATCTCACGCACATGTGGCTCTCGTCACCAGCGACGGACGCGCTGGGTTGCGAACAGCGGCTCATTCATTTCCAAGGCAGGAGGACAGCACAATGCGAAACGCTAGGGGATTGGCGGCAGTGGCAGCAGCGGTCGTGGCGTTGGCCAGTGTGGCCAACGTACAGGCGGACGTGATCATAGAAACCCTCCTCGTACGCAACCCGGGCAACCCCGGGGAGCTTTCTGGCGACGGGGCAGGCGGGGTCGGCCCCGACCGGGTTTGCGGGGCGGTGGACTACGTCTACAGGATCGGCAAGTTCGAGATCACTGCCGGCCAGTACACAGAGTTCCTCAACGCCGTGGCGAGCGATGATACTTATGGTTTGTACAACCTCGCAATGTGGACCGACGACCAAGGCTGCGGGATCACACGCGGCGGCACGCCAGATCACGCGACGTATTCCGTCGCCCCAGACTGGGCGTACCGTCCCGTCAATTTCGTGTCCTGGGGTGACGCGGCGCGGTTCTGTAACTGGCTACGCAACGGCCAACCGACGGGTGCGCAGGACCTGACCACGACGGAAGACGGGTCCTACTACCTGGACGGGGCAACAACCGCCGCCGAACTGATGACCGTCGTGCGTAAGCCCGGCGCCACATGGGTCATTCCGTCGGAGGACGAGTGGTACAAGGCGGCGTATCATTACAACGACGGGCCGACTGGGAACTACTACGATTACCCGACAAGCACCGACGCGATTCCAGACAACGGAAACCCGGGAGGTGGCACGGGCAACTCCGCCAACTTCTGGGATGGCGACTACACCTTAGGCCCCCCGTATTGGCGTACGGTGGGGGGGCACTTCGCCAGTTCTCATAGCCCATACGAGACGCGCGACCAGGGCGGGAATGTTCTGGAGTGGAACGAAACAGTTGTTAATGATTCATATCGTGGTTCCCGCGGCGGGTGGTTCCTCGACAACTACTTCCTGCTGCAAGCAGCCAGCCGCTTGTACGACGACCCGACGGACGAGAGCAGCGGCCAGGGGTTCCGTGTCGCCGAAGTCTCTCACCGATCGGTCGTTATACAGACCGTAACCGTCGGCAACCCGGGCAACGCTGGGGAACTTTCTGGCGAAGGCGCGGGGGGCAATGGCCCGGACCGGGTCTGCGGGGCCGTCGACTACGTTTTCCGCATGGGCAGGTTTGAGGTGACGGCCGGTCAGTACGCGGAGTTCCTCAATGCCGTGGCGGCGACCGATACCTATGGGCTCTACGACCCGAATATGGACAACAGTACGCACGGGTGCCAGATCGCGCAAAATGGCTCCAGTGGCAATTTCTCGTACGACTTCAGCCGGCCTACGAGCGGAAGCGAAACCGACTGGGTCGACCGACCGGTGAACTATGTCGATTGGGGTGACGCGGCTCGTTTTGCTAACTGGATGCATAATGGGCGACCGACAGGTGCCCAAGACCTGACCACCACTGAGGACGGATCGTATTACCTCAACGGCGCGACAAGCGACGCCGCCCTACTGGCCGTTGTTCGCGAGCCGGACGCAACCTGGGTGATTCCGTCAGAGGACGAGTGGTACAAGGCGGCATATCACCATAACGATGGCGTGACGGGCAATTACTGGGATTACCCGACGAGCAGCGACAGCGTTCCAGGTTATGTGAACGACAGCGGTAACCTGAGTGGGACGGGCACTCCCTTCACGGAAGGTGGAACCGACCCCGGGAACTATGCGACGTATGACGGCGATGGCGGCATCATCGGTATCGGTCCCCCGTACCACCGGACGGTGGTTGGCGAATGGGAGAACTCCGACAGTCCCTACGGTACGTCGGACCAAGGCGGGAACGTATGGGAGTGGAATGAGGCAGTGATAAACGGTTCCGGTCGCGGTTTTCGCGGCGGGTCGTACCAAACCGACCACAGCAAGCTGCACGCGGCGTCCCGCACCTACACCAACCCGGCGCTCGTGGACTACAGCGTCGGGTTTCGTCTCGCCGACGTCTCTGAACCACCTGTGGTCATCGAGACGGTGAGCGTTGGCAACCCGGCGAATCCTGGAGAGCTCTCGGGCGAAGGGGCCGGAGGTTACGGCCAGGACCGCATCTGCGGTGCGGTGGACTACGTCTATAACATCGGCAAGTTTGAGGTGACTGCAGGGCAATACACGGAGTTTCTCAACGCGGTGGCGGCCGATGACACCTACGAGCTATACAGCACCGACATGTGGGATTTACCCTACGCCTGCAAGATCGAGCGCACCGGCTCCCCAGGGAGCTACAGCTACAGCATCGCACCCGAATGGGCAAACCGTCCGGTCAACTACGTCTCCTGGGGCGATGCAGCGCGGTTCTGCAACTGGCTGCATAACGGCCAACCGACAGGAGCCCAGGACTTTAGTACCACCGAGAATGGCTCGTACTACCTCAACGGCGCGACAAGCGATGCCGCCCTCATGGCTGTCACACGTGTGCCGGACGCCACCTGGGTCATCCCCTCGGAGGACGAGTGGTACAAGGCAGCCTATCACCACGGCGACGGCGCCACGGGAAACTACTTCGACTATCCCACGAGCAGCGATACTGTTCCGAGCAATGATCTGGTCGATCCCGACCCGGGCAACCATGCGACGTTCTACGACGGTGATTATACCGTCGGGAGCCCCTACTACCGCACGGAAAATGGCGCCCATGAGTACTCCGACAGCCCTTATAACACGTTCGATCAGGGCGGGAACGTGTACGAGTGGACCGAAACCGTGATTAGTGATTCGTATCGTTGTCTCCGCGGCGGGGCGTTCTACCTCGATGACAGCCGGATGCACGCGGCGTTCCGCCAGGCCATGCACCCGACGAACCAGCACTTTGGGTACGGGTTTCGTGTGGGGCGGGCTCCCCTTTGTATCCCTCCTTCATCGCCACAGGACGATCCGAAGTGCCCGCCCGAGGGTTGCGAGTCGGGCGGCTGCGGGAGCAAGTCTCGCTACGTGTCCTTCTACGGGGCCAACCCGGGTATGCAGACCGCGATTCGTGTAAGGTTCGTGTCACTCCCTGGCTATGAGTACGCTGAAGACCGGACGGCCTGGGTCCAGGAGCCATACCTCGTAACCGAGGCTTCCGGTTCGAGTGATCCAGGTCCGGGTCCGACGATGTGGGCGGCGACGTTGGATTGCGAACCGTTCTACACTGATTGGAGCGCTTACGACGTCGTTGACATCTTCGACGCTACGATCGTCCCAAATGGGATGTACGAGATCCAATTGATCAGACAGGGGGACCCGGTTGTGGAAGGGTGCTATTCGGATCCGCTCACTGTTCACTTGAGCGAGCCGGGTGATGTGGTGGGCAGCCGGACCGCCCCGCCGCCACAGTCACCACCCGAGTGTGACTGCAACTTCAATGACATCACTGCCTGTGTCGATAAGTTCAAGAACGACCCGACAGCGCCGAGGAAGGCTCGCACAGACCTGATCAACGCGACGATTTCGCTGCCCAAACCGGACCAAAAGGTGGACTTCGTCGACGTTTCGTGTGCCGTTGAGTGCTTCCGTGGGTCCCCATGCCTGCTCCCCGGACCGCCACAGGACGATCCGTGTCCATAGGTCGCAGGGTGGCGCCCAACTCCATTGAAGGCAGGGCAGCGTGCTGGACGGTCAAGAGAACTGGTCTCATCGGCACAGGGGATCGCCCCAGCTCCCGTAGCGTGACTCCGCGAGGGACGAGGGATTTGGGCAAAGGATAAGGATCGAGCGTCGCACGCGATGCTCGATCCTCAGTTGTTCGATGTTCTTTGTCCGGCACGTCGCGGGGATACAACCGCCCATTCAGGCATAAGGCGGTTCGCCCGCAGTCCGTGCTGCGTGGGTTGACGTTAGGGGGAGGTCGTGGTCAGCCCCGAGCCGTCGCTACTGTCCAGGCTCATAAAGAACGCCGTGATCAGGGCCTCGGAGAGGGTCTGCGTTGTCGTCTCCAAGCCGGTCAGAAGCGTGGTGCGCACTCCAGGATCACAACCGCTGAGCACGAACGCTGAACCACCGACGGAAAGCGCCATGGCGGTTCGCACGAAACGGGACCAAATCGATTTCCTTCTCATCTCGCTTGCTCCTGCGAAAATCATCGAGCGCGAAGCCCGCGCGGGGTGGCGTCTCTAATACGCCCGCCGAGGCGGCCATCGCCATAGAGCGACCGGCGGTGTCTGCTTATTGGACGCCCGCACGATCGCTTATCGGTTGTTTCTACCCATCGACTAGGTGCCGGCTGCGGTTTAGGACTTCCGATATTTTCGTGCTTTTGCGGTCCTCAGCCACGCACGAGGGCTGCTACGTTGGGCCTGGCATGCCGCAAGCCCCGAGGCGTGTCGGGACTGCCCGTGCTCTTTGGCGCGTCCGCCTGTCTACGGACCAGTGCCGACCGATGGATTCCAACACGGGTCCGCTCCCGGCGTGTCCAGGCTCCCACGTGTGTCCTCTTTGGACGTGCGACAGAGCTTTAGGCGCCGACCCGGTGGCGCAACGACCTGCGAAGTGCTGCCAGGTCGAAGTTCTGCCCCGGACATTGGGTCTTCTTGGAGACATCGCGATGGGTGGTCACCCGCCCAACCGGGATCTGGCAGCGTGCACACAGGAAAGACACCAGCTCACGAAGCGATGCGAGCTGTCTGGGGGTCGGATGCTCCTTTTCGAAGTTTCCGACCAGGCAGATCCCGATCCCGTGTTCGTTGTGGTAGTTGCCCTGGGTCTTGCAGTGGGCCCCGTGCTTCTGCTTGTGCCACCGGGATCCAACCTCGACATATCCATCCGGCGTGTCTGTTCCGTTGCCGATCACGAAGTGATAACCGAGCTCATCCCAGCCGTTGCTCTTGCGATGGTATTGATCGAAGCGCTTCGCCCCCCCACGATCGGTGGCGCTGTGATGGATGACGATGGTTGTCCACCGCGAGCTGATCTGCCGCCCGCATGGATACCACTCCGGATGGTCACGATGCGGGAGCACTCCGGGGGAAGATCGGGTCCGTACACCGGTGGGCTTGCCTGCGTACTCTCGCGGGTGAAGCGGGTAGTAAGCGTGTGGCGAAGGCCAGGAGTCCAAGGGTGGATTATAAGCACATGCGGGTCCGAACCCGAGGATAACCAGTGCCATTAGGCCAAGTCCCCGCACGTGTGTACTCCGGGATCTTTGAGTCGCCCTCCAATGCATGAACCCCGCACCGCCGTGTAAGTTATCGGTCAGCGCGTGGTTGGTCGTCAAGCGAAATGTAGTAGCTCTTTGTACACCTCTGTAACACTCGGGCGGTGGCAAGGCTGCCTCAACACGCAAAGGATGCAGTCAATATCGGAACTAGCTAAACACGCTAACCCGCGGGAACGATACGACCCATGGAGCGTCGCAGAGCGCCTCGTGGCTGGTGCGGTGACTCCCCGACGTTGTTGTCGGATGCTGGCAGTGAGCCGACGGCCAGAGTCAGCTCCGATAGTACCGTACGGAGCCGTTTGAACGATGTAAGGATGCTTCAGATGATTCCTCACGCCGGGGACAAGGCAGGTGCGGCCTCCCCTTCACCTTGCGAAGAACTCGCGCATTGGCTCAGTGTCGTGCAGGGGCTGCCCGATTTGCGGATGCACAAGGTCATCAACGCCCGTCATGCCATTCGGCGCCGCGTCTATGACGACAACGGCGACATCATTGATCAGACGATCGAGCGTCTTTGCCGGGAGGTTGGGTTTCCACCTTGCGAGTCGTCTTAGGGATCGCTTGCCCCGTTCGGCTTGGTCCGGTGGCACGGTCGACGCCGGTGCCGCTCGGCGACTGATCACGCACGGGAGCGCTGTGCGGCCGCGGGCTCAAGGTAGAGGATTCGGCCACAGACCTTGCAGACCTGGATCTCGTCCCTGGTTTGCAATGAGTTGACCATTTCGAGGGCCACCTTCATGTTGCAACCGCAGCAGACGTACTCATCGCGCTTGGGGTGCAGTTTCCGGATCAGGGCCATGGCCTCGCCGTCGTGATGGTCCGCAACGCGCGTAAAGGTGGTCAAGGTGGTAGGTTCGATGTTTTCCGCACACCGGTCTCGCCGGCCCTGCAGGTCGTCGTAGTGCGCTTTGGAGGCTTCGTCGTAGGCGCGTAAGCCAGCCTCCGCCCGTGCGACGTCCTCGAAGACCTTGGCTCTTTCCGTCTCTAGGTCGGCGGCGCGATCGGTCAGCGCTTGAACCTCGTCCATGAGCTTGAGGATGTCGTTTTCAAGCTTGGCACTATCGGCTTTTTCGGTATTCATAGCCGTCAAGATCGCGGCGTACTCTTTATTCGTCTTCGCTTTGTTGAGACCTTGGCGGTGCCTGTTGATCACCTCTTCACGGGCGGACACGTCGAGCTGAAGTGCGTCGAGTTGCTTCTGTCGTTCGCGGATAAGGTTCTGATTCTGCTGGAGTCTCTCTTCCGCTTTTCGAGCCTGACGTTGGTGAGTCTGGACGCGGCGTTCCTTGACTTCTCTTTCTCGTCGAAGCTCCGCGAGTTGGAGTTCGATGACCTGAAGGTTGTGAAGCGTTTCTAGCGTTTGACCCATTCGTGCCTCCGCGGGCTTCTGTCGCCCACAACGCCTCACCGCACGATGCGGCGCTGGACCCTTCATTATGCCATCCCTTGCGATGCTTCGCAAGGGGTGTGTACATCGGAGTGAAACGGGCACATCAATCCGCGGCACGCTTGCGTCTGAGTCGTTAGGGGGGGCGGGCCGGCGGGAAGGGCGCGAAGCCGTCGCGGTCGGGGTTGAGGTCAACGCTGCTACCGCCATTCTCACATGGGATCGGACGCTTGTTCGTCGGACGGAGCTGGAAAAGCGCGAACTCGCCCCGATTGCGACAGCTGGACACCAGGGAGTGAGACGATGGCTCCTTGTACGTCGGTTGCAACTGGACAAACTGAAGAGGCCTGCGCCTGTGAGTACCCGCCGCTGGTTCCAAAGCACGCCGACAGCGCATAATCCGCCGGGCTCGCTGAGGACGCGGGCCGGCTCATCGGCGAGTCAAGGCCTGTCGGGTTGCAGGACGTATGCCGACTACAGCACGCGAGTAGTGTGTGATATTGATGCGCATGTGTGAATTCGGTAGGCTACATAAAATGAAACGGCGTCATCGTGCGTATCGCTCAGCGTTTCTCGGCCACTTGCGATACGCCCTGGTGTCTCCCGAACGTCTTCCTGAGAGAGCCGGTCCGATGCGAGTTGGCAGCGCCGTCTCGTTTATCGGCGCCGCGGCCAGCGTGGGGATGCTGTGCCGCCGAACCGTGCCCGTTCCAGCCATTTCGGGTTGCAGTGTGCGATCATGGGGCTCGCCGTACTGATCGTAGTGCGTGTGCATTTCTCCGCCCGCAGCCGTGTGTGCCTGTTTGTGCGTTGATGCAGCCCGGATCAGAACACCCCTGCTGCACGACGAGGCTTGTTTTGCCGCTCCGCGGAGCCACGGCTCCACTTCGTGGGGCCGTGCCACCTGCCGAAAGTCGAGATCCGCGCAGAATTCGTGACACCAGGGGTTGCCGGCGACATAATCAGGGTGAAGGGAGTCTCGGACACATGGCGTACGTGGCGCTCGTTTTTGTCGCCGGGTTGTTCGGCCTGTATGGCTATTGGCGGGGTGCGTCACGCTTTGGTCTCGTTCTTCTGCCGCTGCTTTGCGCGTCGTTGCTTCTCTGGCTGCTCGGGCCTGTCTTCTATCGGATTGACGCCCTTCGTAATGCCGGATTGATCTGGCCAGGTCTGTTACTCGCGTTTGTCGGTGCGAGCAGCGGCTATGTGCTGCGGGCGCTGCTGCGGATGAAGCTGCCCAAGAAGCCGCGTCGAGCCGATCGCATCGGCGGATCACTGATCGGGATCGTCATCGCGGTCATCGTGGTGTGGCTTGGATGCGTTTATGTCACCGCGCTGTCAGCCAGGAACGAACACGGTCCAACCGACAGCTCAGCCGCTCAGCTCGCTCGCACACTCAATAACGCTGCCATTCGGTGGATTCCGGGAATCGGCGCGGGAAGCGACGCGATGACAAACTTGATGGACATCGCCACCGCGGGGGAGCAGGCACGCCGCCGAGCCGTTAAGGAGCTTGGCCTCGACCGGTTGGCGGAATTGCCTGAGGTGCAGGCCGTCTTGGAAGATGCCATGACCAAGGCAGAGATCGACAAAGCCGCAGCCGGCAGCGTCACCGCGATGTTGCGGTTGCAGAAGGATCCGCGGGTTTTGCGTCTTCTCGAAACAAAGGACGTCACCGAAGTTCTCAACCGCCAGTCGCTCAAAGAAATCGCCGAGACAGTCCGCCGGTTCAAGGATGAGGGGGCGGGTGACTCGGGTCGTTGATACACACACGACGGATGGTCTCGATGATGTCATCTGTTGGACAAGTGGGAAGGGTGGGTCTCAAACGCACCGATCTGCCGATGGACGACTGGTGATCCATCAGCTCCTGCACACTCCGCAAGTCAGCACCGTTGTTGAGCATATGGGTGGCAAAGCTGTGACGCAGGGTGTGGGGGCTGATGGTCGGGTCGAGTCCGGCTTCCGCGAGGTATTTGTCGAGCTTACGACGCACGCTCCGCGTGCTCAGGCGCTGTCCGTGCTTGTTGACGAAGAGGACTTCTTGACCGAACGATGCCGACCGCGCGTCAGCACGACGCAATTCGAGGTATCGGCGGATAGCAGCGATGGCCGTGGTCCCGATGGGTGCGGCTCGCACCATCGGCATGGTTCGGACAGCACGTGGGGCGGACGTCTCCGATCATAACAACGTCGCGGGTGATCGGTCGTCAGAGCGGAGCAAACTAACGGATGTGTCCGCGTGAGCGCTGCGAGATCGTTGGTTCCTCATAAGAGACGTTTCGAATTCAAGTCAATTCCCGGCGGAACCCGCCCTGATACCACACCCGAGGTTAGTCACAGACGAGCCGAGCAGC
>CAYOQG010000172.1:0-12337 GCA_964405925.1 uncultured Phycisphaeraceae bacterium
CTGGCATACTGGGTGGTCCGGCTGTGGGTTGCCGGGAAACGTCGCTCAGGTACAGTCATTGATCCAGCCCTTCTTGTTGACAATGGCTGTGGGTTGCCGGGAAACGTCGCTCAGGTACAGTCTGCAGCCTCGCTGAGTACCCGGAATGCCAGCTGTGGGTTGCCGGGAAACGTCGCTCAGGTACAGTAGACCCCGCGTAAACCCTGGGGCCGAAAGGACTTGCGGGGGATTCGGGGCTCAGAAAAGCAGGAGCTGCTGAGGCGGCTCCTCGGCTTTTCTGCTTTTTTTCCCGTGCAGAACCTCCATTCGACCGAACTGGCGCTCGGTGACAGAAAGCAGACGCACCTGCCCTTTTTCGGGAACGATCGCGCGCACCCGCTGTTTGACGGCCTGGCAGAACTCGTCACTCCCACAATAGCGACCATAGACAGAGTATTGTAGCTGACAGAAGCCTTCACACAAGAGCGCCGTACGGAATCGCGTGTAAGCGCGGCGTTGGGCGTTGGTCTTGACCGGCAGATCGAACATGGCGAGGAGCCACATCGCCCGATACTCCGAAGGAACGTCATAGCGGCGGGACACGGTCCATTTCCTTGGGCAGCCAGAGCGACTGCTCCTGGGCGAGAAACACCTTGGCCAGTGACGACGCGGTGCGGTTGGCCGCGTCGAACAGCGTGCGCACCTCGCCGTCGACACGGTAACGCCCCGTCAATGCCTCCAGCAAGGCACGCTTTGCTCGGGGATCGAGGGGGGCGTCCATGCCGCGCTCGGCCGCATGTTCGACCACGACCTCGTCGACGACCGGGCGGTAGGGCTCCATCAGATCGTCCGCGAGGCAAAAGGCGTTGTAACGATTGTGATGATGGACGCCGATAGACGGGTGAAGCCCGACCGCGCAGATCGCGCGGCCCATCGTGGCCCGCAGGACGGCGTAACCGTAGTTCAGCAGGGTGTTGACACCTCCGCCCTCGCGCCGGCGCCGAAAATCAGGGTCGTCGAAGAGGGCGGGCCAATATCGCCGAGAGGCCTGGGCCTCGACATTCGAGGGATCACCACTGCGCACTCGACCGGCGAGGGCGCGAATTCCGTGATCGCCGCCGCGCAGGGTCTGCAAGAGAGCCGCCTGGGCGAGGACCTTGGTGCGTACGATGGTCTTCCAGAGACGCTTCTTCAGGGGTTTCTTGGCGGCGGCCTGGGCCATGAACCGCTCGGTCTGTGTGCAGTGCCCGTCGATCGAGAGCATCAATCCGACCGGACGGTGGTCATGCCCGCACACGATCACCGCTCCGCCGGATTCGACCACCCCGGCCAGAGCGGTTTGCGTACAAAGAACCTGCGGGTGAGCGATGATAAGGGCCGACAACTCCGCGAGCGGAACCGAGCACGGCGGTTCGTCGTGGCGTTCGATGAGAAGCTGGCGGTTGTGGACCTTCAGGTAGGCGCCCCCACCTGTCAGGTCCAGCACGCGCTCAGTCATTGGCCGGGTAGACCCTTCCGAGATAGTCCACGCGAATCTTGCGACAGCCCGCTTTCATTAGGGTGTCGATGCTCGGACGGAACCAGTCGCCTGCTTTTATGATGTCGGTCTTCAGACGGGCATCATTGTGTCGTGCATAGTATATTCTCTGCCCAGTAATCCCACGAATAATGAACGGACCACGCCCGAACTTATCGGATTCGACCTCGATCATCTCGCCCGGAGCAAGCGAGAACTCGAACCGCTTCCCTTCGCCGAAATCACGCTGATAGATCGGTTCGCCACGTTTTCTGCGCTGCACGGCCTCGAAGCGTGAGACGAGGTGACCCTCCCACTTCCTTGGTTTTGCATCCTTGTCGAGGACGGCCACGATCTCCATATGGTGGTTCGAGCCCGGTGCTACCCAGCGATGACGCGGTCCCTTGCCGACGTCGATGATGTTGGTCCGCTTGCGGATGCGGGCCTTGCGGATGGGAATCCGCCTCCCGTCGCGTGTCGTATGGTGCGGTAGATTGCCTTCGGAGGCAAAAACCTTCTTCGGTTCTCCGCCGATTTCGGCAAGTTTGGCGTCGACCAGTTGGCGCACGATCGGATCGACAATCTGCTTGACCTCTGCAAGGCTCATGTTCGCCAAGGGCTTGCGGACATGGTGATATTCGACCAGCGCGGTCTTACCCTTGGCCTTGCGGGCGACCTGGTGGGGCTTCGAGTAATTGGTCTCCTCGTGCAGCGGACCCGCGAGCCTGCGGTCGACGCGGTGGGACACGACGACCTGGTCGATTGCGTTGCGGACGTCCTCCAGGAACCCCGGCCAGGGATCTTTCACGGCGAGGAAGGGCCGTCGGGCACCTTCGCGCTCTGCGTCTTTCGCTGCATTGGCGAGACGCTGCACCATGGCGTCTGTCGCCAGGGCGATGGCGACGGCGTCGACCGCGTGGTGGCGATGATCGACGCGGAGTTTTTCGCGCAGTGACACATCCTCGGGTGCGCAGTGTGCCGGGCTGTCGGGAAGGCTGGGAAGAACGGCGTTGAGCATCAGAACGTTGCGAAGATGATGCGTCACCCCGCCCGCGCTCACCTGGACAGGTCGGTTACCCTCAGCGTCGATGACCCCGCCGTAAAGCAGTCCGACATATTCGGCGGCCAGGCGCGAGCTGTACGCAGTGTCGGTCAGTTGTCGCAGCGTGAAGCCGTCGGGAATCTTCTCCATCTTGAATCGGCGGAGCTTCTCCGCCCGAGCCCGCCCCGAAAACCGCGAGACGCGCTCGAGGATCTCGTGATAGCGCTGTTCGTCCCCGGCGTACGCCTCGTACGGCGTGCGTTTGCCCTTGCGATTCCGATTCTCCTCGATCTCGCACAGTGTCTTGTTGAAAAACGTGTTGTCCAGCGACTGCGACAGCGGGAGGATGTGCTCGATGTCGAACTGCGGGGAGGGGCCGAACAGCGATCCCATGGTGATGGTGCGCCCGGTGTACGGGCACGTCCAATGGCACTCCTCAGCCAGGCGATACTTTTCGATGTCGATACCCTTGGGCTGTGGGATTCGTCCCTCGGCAATGATGGCTGCCTTGGCCGCGTCGCGTTCCCGCTGATTCTCGCGGTTTCGATCACTGATGGCTTTTCGCACTTTGCGCGGGTTCTTCAGGTGGCGGGCCAGTTCGATGTGGATGAAGTCGGGTTTGCCGTGCTCGTGGATCAAGGCGTTGACCACCTTGCGCAGTTCGGTCAAGGCCCGTATGACGGCGGGGTTTCGAAGGTCACGGAACCTCGAGACCTTCGACAGCGGTGGTAGCTCGTCGTACACCTCCGAGACATGGAGCGATCCTCGGAAGAGCTTGTCGCGGGCGGTGGAGTAGGAAGTTCCGTCCTCCATCTCCGCCACGAGTTGTCTTAGCGCCGGGACGCAGTGCGCAGAGTACCCGTCTTCGAATGCCACTTCGTCGGCAAGCTGCTCGGCCTGCTCCGTCGTGAGTCCCCAGCGGCTGACTCCCCGGCGGACGAGGGCATCGCTCTTCTCATAGGAAAGGACATCCTCGACGACTTGATCGCGCTCGGACTCCGTCAGTGCGTCCCAGCGCTTGCCGAAGACCTTCCGAAGCTTCTCGTCCGTGCGGTGCCCCACGAGTTTCTTCTCACCGCCTTCTTCGTGAGTGAACGTGGCGGTCTTCTGTAGACCGAGGAACTTCTTGGCTTTGAGCCCTTTAAACGTAACATCGCCTTTCGTTGACAGCGCATCCAGGACGATCCGGCGTTCTTCGTCGGTGAGCGATCGTCCTTCGATCCCGTCTCGAATTTTCAGGTCGTTGACCTTTTGTAGAAGACGAAAGCGCTGGGCGATGCGCAGTGCCAGGCGTGCCCGCCGACGGTTGGGCATCAGCGAGCACCGCCCGATCAGATGCTTCTGCGATTTGAGCGGGCGCTGGAAGAAAATGGCGTCGTGGATGCGCTCTTTGCTTTCATCGTCTAGTAGCGCCGGATGGTGCTTTGCTTGAGCCGACCAGATGTCATTGAACTCATCCTCATACTTCTTGCTTGACGTCCAACGGCGACGGATTCGCTCGACCGTGAGGTCGAGCGACGCGAGGTATTCCCCGAGCGTCCTCGCGCCGGCGTCGTCCATCGCCTGCTCCAGGGCGCTGATGTCTTCCTTTACCTTGCCCGTCTCCTTGTCCGCCTTGTCGGACTTACGGTTCGAGAGGAAACCACGTCGCTGAGCGAGGTGATATATCGCACGCCCGATCTCGTACGGGGCAAGTCTCTCATCAAGGGCGAGGCGCCGGAGGATATACGGCGCGGTGTGTGCTGCGTCGGTGGCGCCCAGCTCGGGGCGGTTCTTCTTGATGGTTGCGTCGAGCTGGCGGATCAGCTCGTGCACCGCGTCGGGGTGCGAAGTGTCTCCCTCCGGCATCATCGCCGCGTCTTGAAGGAGGCGGAGCAGCTTCCGCCGCCGCCATTGACGCCGCCATGTCTGGCGGCGCGGCATCCTGGCGTCGCGGCGGGCGGCCGCTCTGGACACGTCCTTGCCAGTCTCGTAGTCTCCCTCGACGGCGGCGTCGAACGCTCGTACCCCAGTTGCCACGATCTGCTTGGCGACCTCCGCTGTCCCATCGAGCAGCGCCCAGCCAACCGACTGGGCCCCGATGTCCAGCCCCAGTACCCAAGGATGTTCTACATACTTGCCCATGAGATTTCCTCTTGACTGTGACCGTAGAGTGGTGGTAACCTGCTGTTACTGTATCTGAGCGACGTTTGTCCCGCAACTCACAGTAAGGGACTTATGTCCGCGCAAGGCACTGCTCCTTGGAGCATCCACCCCAAACGCCTCCCAGTGGGGCGTTTTTTCATTAACCAGCCATTCTGCCGCGGACTCGGGCCAATCCAGGCGCTCGCTCGCATCGTCCCGCCCCGGTGATCCAATCAAGTCGTCCCTTCGTCCCCTCGTCGCTCCGTCGCTGGTCGCGCCGTCGCTTGGCCGCTCCTTTACAGTCGCGGTTCTGATTCTGGTGTTCGGGCGCTTACGTCAGGCGCCGATCTGCTGCACGGTAGTGGCCGGAAGGTGGGCCACGTGCGGGACCACAATTCGCGCTAGCGAAAACGTCCGAAGAAGGGGACGATTATGGAGTGTGCGTTGGATAACGCCGTCACAGCAGGGCCGTGCTGAAGTAGCGCTCTGCACGATCGGGGAGGACCGTGGCGATGTTGCCTTTGACGGTACGGGCGAGCTGGCGGGCGGCCCAAACATTGGCGCCGGAGGAGATGCCTACAAGCAGGCCTCGGTCCCGGGCCAGCGCTCTGGTCGTCTCGATGGCATCCTCGTCGGTGACCTCGATGACTTCGTCAACCAGTGACACGTCGAGGACGGCTGGAATGAACCCGTCGCCAATCCCTTGGATCTGGTGCAAACCGGGCTCGTGCCCCAGCAGGGCGGACACGTTCTTGGGCTCGACTGCCACTAGCTTGACATCGGGGTCGCGCTCCTTGAGGAAGGTCCCGACGCCCTGGAGCGTACCACCACTACCGACGCCGGCGACGAAGCAGTCGATACGGCCATCCATCTGCCGCCACAGCTCCGGGGCGGTGGTCTCGTAGTGTGCGCGGGGGTTGTCGGGATTCTCGAATTGCTGTGGAACGAAAACCCGCGGGTCCTTGGCCGCCATATCCGCGACGACCTTGACAGCCCCGGCGATGTTGTCTTTATCGGGTGTCAGGATCAGCTCCGCCCCCATGGCCCGGATGAGCTTCTTTCGCTCCTCGCTCATGCCGTCGGGCATGACGATTCGCACGGTGTAGCCCATCATGCGACCGACAAGGGCGACCCCGATTCCGGTATTGCCGGACGTTGGCTCGACAATGATCGACCCGCTTTTGAGGCGACCGTCGCGCTGGGCTCCTTCGAGCATGGCGACGGCCACACGGTCCTTGATGCTTCCTCCGGGGTTGAAGAACTCGGCTTTGCCGTAGATTCTCTCCCCGTTGAGTTTCAGCAGCGGTGTGTTTCCGATAAGCTCCAGAATGTTGTCGGTGAGCACGGGTTCCCCTCCACGAGCCACGATGGATCGGCTACCGGCCCGGGGCGAGTCCTGGTTTTGCCGCAAACTCATCCTGACCCGCACCAGCCTCGATACTATCTAAGCACAATTGTTCGGTTTAGGCAAGGTCCAAACCGAACGTCTCGTCTATGTGATAGGACCTGAAACAGGGTGCCCGACCACGGGACGTGAGTTCGACGACCCCGGGTCCTCCGATCCTAAAAGGACCGCACGGACAATCTGCGCCCCGGGAAGTCCGACGAGAATGCCCCTGTAGGCTTTGTCTGACAGAGCGGACCGCAGGGCTATGCCGGCATCGCGGTAGCTGCGTTTCCCACCGATCAATACGACCACACGCGTTCCTCCAGCATCGCCGTGCTCTGTCGGTGACACAGTTGCCACTGCGGCTGCCGCAAACACGACGGCGAATGCGCTGATGAACCTCAACCTGGCTGCACCTGCCGGATCGGCGATCAAGAACACATAACCTCCTGCGACCTTCCAGAAAGCGACACCGCGCTGCTGATCTACGCGCGTCCTGCGTTACACCCGAGATGTTGGCGTCTCGGCAACCTGGGTCAAGAATGACGCCCCATAAAGTCGCCCCCCAAAGCATTGGTGACAATGAGCAGTCAGATACGACTGCCGCCCGCAGGGAAAGACTCGCAGGATACGGAAGCACCCGAAATCGCCGCGTATCCGGCGTCGATAAGACAGGCACGTTCCACTACGTCGACGGAGTGTCAATGCGCAGCGTCCGCACCCGAGGGCCCGCCGGACCTCGCGAAAGGACGCCGCGACAGGCTGCGGAGCACGCAATGCGCAATCTGAGGACCACCGGTCTGACAGGCCATGCCATAACGATCTGTACGTTCCTTGTAGTCGGCACTGCCGGCTGCATCAGCGTCACGCTGACGTGGCACAGCTACATGGTCGGTGTCGCCAACCTCACGGCCCGGACAACCAGCCACGCGAGGGCCCTCAGCTATAGCGCGGAGCCGGCGCTCCTGCTGAACGACCGGGCAACCCTTCAGCATCTGGTCAATGCTGCACAGGCCGATGATTCCGCTTTGGCGGCGGTGGTCCTTGACGGCGCCGGCCGCAGTGTTGCAGTGTTTGAGCGAAGTGTCGAGTCCACGGCCGAAAATGACGAGGATGTCGCCTCACTCATCCGGAGAGCAAGGAGTGGGGAGGATGCTCCCAGCATACGAACGGGGTCACACCTGCACGTGGTCGTGCCCATCTGGCCTGGTCGTGAGCGACTCGAGCTTGACTTAGGTGACAACCGCGAGGCGCCGCCGACGGTAAACACGGAAGGGCCAATCGGGTTCGTTTCGTTGGTTTATCATCTGCATGGCCTGTACGCGGAGGCCGTTGCCTTCGTACTTTTCGCACTTCTGGTCGCTGCCGTCGTCATTGTGTTCGGGATCGTGGTGACGATCTTCGCCGTTCGTCAACTGGTTCGGCCGGTGCGGAATCTCGTTGAGGAAACGAGCCAGATCGCGGAAGGAGACCTTTCCCGGCGGGCCTCCGAACAAGCCGTCGGAGAAATAGGACTTCTGTCACGCTCGTTCAACAGCATGGCTGCCCGTCTACAGGAAAGCTACGAGTCAATCGAAGGAAAGGTGGCTGAGCGGAAAAAGGCGGAAGCGGCACTGCGGCAGGCCAAGGAGGCAGCCGAGGCGGCGAGCCGGGCCAAGAGCGATTTTATGGCCAACGTGAGCCATGAAATTCGCACACCGATGGCCGCCATCGTAGGATTCATTGATCTGCTGGCCGATGACTGCCCCAAGGACTGTGCGGTGCGTCACGGACAGTTCCAGGATCATCTCAAGACGATCATGCGCAATGGTCAGCACCTGTTGTCGGTGGTCGACGACATTCTTGACCTTACCAAAATCGAAGGGGGGCGGCTCCGGATGGAGATGATTCCCTGCGACACAAGGCAGCTTGTGTCCGACGTCGTCTCCCTGATGCGGGCTCAGGCGGAGGCCAAAGGTCTGTCGCTCAAAGTCAAGACCCGCGCTCCTGTACCTGAAATGATCCAGACCGATCCTACGCGTCTGAGGCAGATTCTCATCAACGTCATTGGAAACGCGGTCAAGTTCACATCCATCGGCGGTGTCCGTTTAGAGGTGAGCCTGGACTGTGATAGTGAGTCTCGCAGACGCGACCGGCCGTTGTTGCACTTCGACATCGTTGACACCGGGATCGGAATGTCCAAGGAGCAGATCAAGAGGATCTTCAGACCGTTTACGCAGGCCGATGAATCGATGACCCACCGGTTTGGCGGCACCGGTCTGGGGCTGGCGGTCAGCAAACGTCTCGCCGCTTTGCTCGGTGGAGACATTACGGTCGAGAGCGACATAGACAGGGGCACCACATTCCATGTCACCATCGCCAGCGAGTGTCTCGATGGAGTAGCCATGATCGAGCTTCTCGATGAAAAGCTCTCCTCGGCACGAGAGTCGCCGGATACCGCGCTGGGGACAAAGTCGTCTCGTGAGGCGGTTGCCGCCGGTGTAGATGGCCGGCTGGATTGCTCGATTCTGCTGGCGGAAGATGCCATTGATAACCAGCGGCTTGTGTCGTTCATCCTGCGTAGGGCTGGAGCCGAGGTCGCCATCGCCGAGAATGGAAAGATCGCCGTCGAGAAGGCAGTCGCGGGCATGCACCGACGACGGGAGGGTGATCCGCCCCAAGCCTTTGACATGATCCTGATGGACATGCAGATGCCGGTGATGGACGGTTATGAAGCGACATGCACGTTGCGCCGCAATGGCTACACGGGTCCCATCATCGCCCTGACCGCCCACGCAATGAGCGGGGACCGGGAAAAGTGCATCGAGGCCGGCTGCGACGATTACGTCCCCAAACCCGTCGATCGAAACAAGCTCATCCAGACGATTCGATCCTCTCTGCACGCCCCCGCCACGGTTGGCTAGAGCTTGCACCCTCGGCCGATCATGTGATCGCTCGCACCCTCGTGAGCACTTCACCTTGCCAAACCACAAAGGTTCCTGAGAGTGCTCGCGTTGACGATGCAACACACCGTTAACGGCCCTTCAGCAAAGGGACACCGTGACCACCGAACCAGCGACTGGATGCTACGGTCTTGCATGGACAGATTCGGCGAGTCAGGGCTGTAGAGCGACCGCTCTGATCATGGTATGATTCTGTGATGTTTGCCTGGGCCAGGATGATCCGCTTATTGGCCAAACGATCGATGCGACCGCTTGTCGCGCGTTCGGCCACACATAGGACGGCAGCCGTCGTAGATCTTGGGAAACGGGCGAGACACTGTTGACTCCACGAGAGGACGTTGAATATGCGACCGGTTGTCAGGTTTTTGAGCGACGAGCTTATCGAACAAATCGTTGGTGAGGCGCGCGATGTTCTTGCCAGCATCGGTGTGGAGATAAACAACGCTGGGATCGTCTCCATGCTGTCGGACCACGGGGCCAAGGTTGAGGCCAATAAGAAGCGCGTTCACCTGCCCGGTGATATGATCGATAAGGCGCTTAAGACCACGCCGAAGCAGTTCAAGCTGTACGACGTGCTCGGAGAAGAGACCCACGACTTCTGTGGCCACAACGTGCACTTCACACCTGGTTCTGCAGCGATCCACCTCCTCGACGATGACACGGACAAGATCCGCAGACCCACGACCTCCGACTACGTCAAGTACGCAAAGCTCGTCAGTCGGCTTGACCACATCGCTTCTCAAAGCACGGCGATGATCCCGGGCGACGTGCATCAGAATATCTCCGACAGCTATCGGCTGTATTTGAACCTCCTGCTATGCGAGAAACCGGTGGTCACCGGAGCGTTCACGATCGACGCGTTCAACATCATGCGTGACCTTCAGCTCGCGGTGCGAGGCACAAAGGAGGCGCTGAAGGCGAAACCGCTGACCGTGTTTTCCTGCTGCCCGACGGCCCCACTGAAATGGAGCGACGTGACGTCGCAGAATCTGGTGGATTGTGCCGAGTACTCGATCCCGGTCGAGTACATCTCAATGCCGCTATCCGGCTTCGTTGCTCCCGTCACCCTTGTCGGCACGCTCGTCCAGCACACGGCAGAGACACTCAGCGGCATTGTGATCAGCCAGCTCGCCAATCCGGGCACGCCGGCGCTGTATGGTGGATCCCCGGCTATTTTCGATGTCCGCTACGAGACAACGCCCATGGGGGCCATCGAGACGATGATGATCGACTGCGCGTACAACGAGATCGGGAAGCACTTTGGAATGCCCACCCAGGCCTACATCGCTCTCTCTGACGCGAAGCAACTCGATGCCCAGGCCGGCTTGGAGTCCTCCCTTGGTGCCACGCTGGCGGCGCTCGCGGGGATCAACAGCATCTCAGGACCGGGCATGCTTGATTTCGAGAGTTGCTTGAGCCTCGAAAAGCTGGTTGTAGACAACGAGATATGCGGCATGACCCTTCGCATGGTGAAAGGAATCGAACCCAGGGAGGACTTCCCATCCATCCCCCATTTCGGGGAGCTTCTCAAAGATCAACACTTGCTGATCTCAAAACACACCCGCCGTTATCTCAAAGAGGAGCATTACTTCCCCGGGGCGGCGATCGATCGGGCCAACCGGAGCCGGTGGCAGGAAGAGGGCAGCTTCTCCCTACGTCAACGGGCCCATCAAAAAGCCGAGCGGTTGGTAGCCGAGTATCAACCCTCTAAATTGGGCGACGATACAAAGAAAGACTTGACCAGGCTGATGCAGACCGAAGCCGGCCGTTACGGCATGGACCAGCTTCCCTCTATAGACTGATAATGGAAATACTGAGATACAATGCGGACGACGTACAGCCAATCAGAGCTGCGGTCTTTGAAAACCAGGGAATCCCCATAGAAGGGCAACCTCGCGAAGAGATCGAAGCGATCTACGCCTCCGCGATGGAGCGGCTCTCCGAGGTCGCCTCCCCGGCAGGCATCTATTCGGAAATATCAAAGACGGATTTCGAGACCGTCTACCACGGCGAAGGAATGAATGAGCCGCGTACGCCCGTCGGTGACATCTTTCCCCAGGCAACTGATCTGGCACTCTTCTGCGTCACGCTCGGGCCGAGGATCGGCGAGGAGATACGACGACGCTTCAGCTCAAACGACTTCGCGGTGGCATCCATGCTCGACTCCGTCGCGTCAGCCGCAGCCGACAGGCTGGCTGATCTGGTGCAAGATCATTACTGCGATGCCCTTGACAAAAGCGAGCGAAAGACTGCCGGCACCGGTGTGCTTCGATACAGTCCTGGATACTGCGGATGGCACATCAGCGGGCAGGAGAAACTGTTCGACTTCTTGAAACCAGAGCAAATCGGCGTGTCACTCAGCGAGACCTTCCTCATGCAGCCGCTGAAATCGGTCTCTGGGGTGTTCATTGCGGGCCCGGCAAAGATCCACGACTTTCCTAACACCTACGCCTTTTGCAGCCTGTGCGAAACGCACGGATGTCGCCCTAGGATTCGCTCACTGCTTGCGGAATGACGATAGAGACAGCAACCCTTGGAGGACAGGGATGGATATACTGAAGAAGATATCGGACAGCCTGTTGGACTGTGACGATGAGGCGGTCGGCAGACTGACCGCACGAGCTTTAGAGGAAGGTGTTTCTCCGAAGCATATCCTGGACGACGGGCTCATCGCGGCCATGAATGTGGTTGGGGGGCGATTCAAGGCCCACGAGATCTTTTTGCCCGACGTGCTTCTGGCGGCGAAAGCCATGTACGCGGGAATGGACGTGCTGAAACCGCACCTTCTTAAGGAAGGTATCCCCTCGATTGGCAAGGTCGTCCTCGGCTCCGTGCAGGGTGATTTGCACGACATCGGGAAGAACCTTGTGGCGATTATGTTAAAGGGCGCGGGGTTCCAGGTCATCGATCTGGGTAACGACGTCGCTCCCGAACGTTTTGTTGAGACAGCCAAACAGGAGAACGCGACTGTCATTGGGATGTCTGCACTGCTCACGACCACCATGCCGGCGATGGCCAAGGTCGTCAACCTGGTCAAGGAGCAGAAGCTTGACAGTCGGATCAAGACGATCATCGGCGGAGCGCCGGTGTCCGAGGACTTTGCCCGTCAGATCGGTGCCGACGCCCATGGGTACGATGCAGCCAATGCCGTCGAGCGCGTTAAGAGCCTGATCGGCCAGAATTGACATGAACCGCTTTCTCGAGCGTATCAAAAACGGGGAGACGCTCCTGTGCGATGGTGCACTGGGTACCATGCTGTTTGCCCGCGGGCTCGAGCCGGGTCAGTGTCCCGAGTCCGTGAACCTCGATCGCCCCGAGATGCTGGAACAGATCGCCCGCCTCTACAT
>CAYOQG010000173.1:0-12243 GCA_964405925.1 uncultured Phycisphaeraceae bacterium
CCGCTACCCCGAGCTGGTGTCAACGCTGCGTGCGATCGCAGACGCGCTCGAGGCGTGCTGCCCCGGTTGATCGTCGCAGTGGGCGAACGCACGAGACCGAACCGAAGCGAAAGGAAGTCCATCATGAGCGAGAGTCAGCAAGTACGTGAGTCGGTGTCGAAGGCTTATGCCAAGGCAGTGTCAACCGAGTCCGAGGCGAGCTGTTGCTGTGGTCCGATGCAAAAAAGCGTGGTGGCGAAGCTTGCCGGATACACGACCGAGGACCTTGCGTCGTTGCCGGCGGATGCGGTGGTCAATTCCTTTGGGTGTGGCAATCCCCTCGCGTTCAGCGAAATCGGGGAGGGACAGGTCGTGCTGGACCTCGGTTCCGGTGCGGGGATCGATATTCTGCTGGCTGCCAAGAAGGTCGGTCCGACCGGCAAAGCCATCGGTGTCGACATGACCGACGAGATGATCGCCAAGGGCAAAGAGAACGTGGCGGCATCCGGACTCGGCAACGTCGACTTGCGAAAGGGTCTGATCGAGGACCTGCCGGTCGAGTCGGACTCCGTCGACTGGGTTATCTCCAATTGTGTCATAAATCTGTCGCCCGAGAAGCACAAGGTTTTTGCAGAGATCGCTCGCGTCTTAAAACCCGGTGGGCGGATGCTGGTGTCCGACATTGTGGCCGAGGAGCTGCCCGATTGGGTTCGTAAGAGTGAGGCTCTCCATAATTCGTGCGTCGCCGGTGCGATCAGCGAGGAAGCGTATCTTGACGGCTTGCGGCAGGTCGGGCTTGTTGACGGCGAGGTGCGGGATCGGATTGTCTACGACCCCTCTCAACTCGAAGCCTTTGTCACGTCGGAGCTTCCGGACAACGAGAAGCGGGTAGGCTGCTGCGGTGGGCGTGCCACGGTCGAGTCGGTGAAGGACTTTGCCCAGAAGATCGCCGGTAAGGTCTGGAGCGCCAAAATCTACGCCAGGAAGCCGTGACAACTCCCGCCAGCGGGTCAGGGCAGTGCATAACGGCATGTCTATGCTGAAACTGGTGCAACTATGCTCCGTGTCACGGGCTACGGGCGAGGCCAAGATATCGGTAGCTGCTCGAAGCTGTCGTAGAAGCCGAAGTAGTCGTCTAGATCTATATCCTGATCGTCGTCGAAGCCGACGCGTTGGAGACACTCCTCCGAAGCCGGTACGAATCCAACGTCGTCGGATGACCCGCTAAAGCAACGTTGAAACGCGCCGCAGTCGAAAAGATCGCGATCGCCATCCAAGTCATAGTCGCCTATGAGACATCCGTCGCGGCAGGGTGTCTCGATGCAGTCCGGTGTACCACCTTGGTCGATGCAAACTCCGCGGGGATAGTCCGGTATGCATGTGAAATCCCAACAGCACCAGCCGAGCAGCGGACAAGTACAAGCGCCAGGTGGAGTCCCGGGGCACAGGTCGAAGCAGTCGGGCACGCCGTCGGCGTCGGTGTCATCCAGGTCGTCACAGTCGTCGGGTATACCGTCGCCGTCGCAGTCAGGATCACATTCATCGGGCTTGCCGTTGTCGTTGCAGTCGGCGCACCACAACTCTTCCGGTGGGCAATCGCGGATGTCGCATTCATCGGCTATCGCGTTCTCATTGCAGTCCGGCTCGCATTCATCGGGAACGGCATTGTTGTTGCAGTCGTCACTCTGGCCGCAGGGCGGCTGACATCCACCCTCGCAAGTGGTGTCGCAATAGTCCGAGATACCGTTGTCGTTGCAGTCGATCAGCTCCGACGACGGGCCGACGGTCTCAAACCCTACGGCGCTCGGTGAACCCGGTTTGAACAGTCCAATTGACGCGGTTGTAAATGACGGCGGTGCATAGGCATCGAACCGGAAGTTGTAGAGCGTGCCAAAACGAAGGGCGTTGGCGTTGGGGTTACTCTGATAGGTCTGCGTGGTCCACACGATCGCGTTGTCGCTACGAGTTGGCTGCCAATCCGTCGAGTCGTAGATTTCGCCGCTGTGATAATGGATGTCGTGGAATCCGATGTTCTGTATGGCCGTATCTGGGGGTAGGGGAACGGCGAATGACCCCGCTGAGCGGTCTGAGTTGAGATTATAGACCGCATACTCGTAGTGCCAGAATCCCCCACCGCCCACGCTTGCCTTGGCAGCCACGATGAACAGGCCTTCGCCGGGGACTTGGACGTCGGTCTCGACTACCGTCGGGTCGTTGTCCTTCCAGGCACGAATAGCGGGCCGCTCACGCTCGGTTTGATCGGTCGGATATATCCCGAAGAAGTCCGGATCGCCTTCCGTGACGGTAACACGACGGTGCGAGGCGTTGTTGCGGGCATTGCCAGCCGTGGCATCATCCGCAGCCAGATAGTGCGCTTCTACAAAGTACAGAGCGTCTTCGTTGAGGTCGGGATCCAGGTCGGCGTCGTGGATCTGGATGCGCTTGCCGATGATCTCCTCGGGGTCTGGTGCCTCCCACGGGTAGGGAAAATAGACCGTGTACGCATCCACATCGGATCGTAGACTCATGTTTCCCTGAACGCCATTGAGATAGGCCGACAGCGGGTCGGAGCAGCCGACGCCGAGCTCGCTGCCGTCCGTCGAGTCGAGGCAGGGCCCACAGAAGCTCTGAGAGACTGCGTAAAAGCCATGCGTGGCCCAGCTCATCCCGATTTGCTGGAACTCTCCGTCCTTCAGCTTGTACATGTTCTGGACCCAGACTGGATGCTCGTTGGTGTACGAGATCCAGCTCACGCGCTCATCGCCCACGTTGCAGGCATTGGTGCCCACGGCGAAGGCGCTGATGTCGGCGACACGTCCAAAACGCATGATTTCGTAGAGGTCAGCGATGATCAGGTCGGGCCCGAATGTTTCGCAATCGTCCGGGATACCGTTCCAATTCTCATCAGGATCGCATCCGTCTGGCATGAGATTGCCGTTGCAGTCCTTGCACCACAGCTCGTGGGGGAGGCAGTTGGCGATGTCGCACGCGTCCACCACGCCGTTGTCGTTGCAGTCAAGCTCACATTCATCCGGAATCAGATTGCCGTCACAGTCGGCGCTTTCACCACATGCTCCCGGGCAGGCCGGTGTGCAGACCACATCACAGATGTCCTCGATTCCGTTCTCGTTACAGTCAATCGCCGGAGGCAAGGGTCCGATCGTCGCGGCTTGGATTTGCTGGGGAGTGCCTGGTTTGAACAGGCCGATCGTCGCCTGTACGGGGGAAGGCATTCCCATGGCGTCGAACCAGAAATTGTAGAGCGTGCTGAATCGCAGGGCGTTGGCGTTGGGGTTCTCCGCGTAGGTTTCCGTGGCCCAGGTGATCGATTGGTCGTCCCGCGCTATTTCCCAGTCGGTTCCGTCATAGACCTCCCCGCTGTGATAATCGACGTCGTGGAATCCGATGTTCTCCACAGGCATACCGATGGGAACAGGGACGGCGAACGATCCGGCTGAGCGGTCGGAGTTCAGATTGAAAACAGCGTATTCGTAGTGCCAATACCCGTCACCGATCTCGCTTGCCTTCGCCGATACGATGAACAGGCCTTCGCCAGGAACCCGGACGTCGGTCTCGACGACTGACGAATCGTTGCCCTTCCAAGCACGAATGGCCGGTTGCTCGCGCATTGTCTCATCAGCGAGGTCAATAAAGAAGTCGCCGGGAACTTCGGAATCTGCGGTGACAACAGCGCGCCGGTGTGACAGGTTGTTCTCTCCGTTGCCGGCTGCGGCATCATCAGGGGCGATGTACTGCGCTTCCGTGAAGTACAGCGCGCCCTCGTTCAAATCGGGGTCAAGGTCGGCACCGTGAACTTGGATGCGCTTGTCGATGATCTCTTCGGCTTGTGGTGCACTCCAGGGATAAGGGAAGCAGCCAGTGTAAGCGTCCACGTCGGACCGCAAGCTCATGTTGGCCTGAACCCCATTCGAGTACGCCGAGCAGCAACAACCGGAGCACCCGACGCCGAGCTCGTTCCCGTTCGTCGGATCGAGGCACGGGGTGCAACGACTCTGGGAAAGGGCATAGAACCCGTGCCTGACCCGACTCATCCCGATCTGCTGAAATCGACCGTCTTTGAGCTTGTACATGTTTTGCACCCACACCGGGTGTTGGTTGTTGTACGAAATCCAGCTCACGCGCTCATCTCCGACGTTGCACGGATCCGTCCCTACCGCGTAGGCAGTAACGTTACCGACTCGGCCAAACCTCATGACCTCGTAAAGATCACCGATAATGACGTCTGGACCGATCGCTCCCCCTCGGGCTACGTTTCCTGTTCCCGTCAACGTGGCTGCACCCAGAAGGGCGAACAGTATTCGCGCTACACTGCTCCGTGTCATGATGTGACCCCCATTGGTGGCTTGTACCCCCGCGACACATGGCTGCCACCCCCAATGGCAGCTACATCGTGCCCGCGTTGTGAACGTTGGTGTAGGCAGTTTACCACAGTTTCCCCCGCGGTTGCAAGCACCGTCCCGATAAAACGCGCGACGAGGTAACGGGTCGTAGGGGCGTTTCACGGTGTTCAGGGCGTGTGGAAGCCCGTTTTTGGGGGCGCCAAGCAGGGTTTGGCCGGGGATGCTCCCGGCGTCTATAGTGCCGATGCCGTCTGGGGACCGTGCCAAATTGTCCCGTTGTGCTTGACGAGGAATAGGTAGGAGTTGACCAATGCCTACGAAATTGGCCTCGAAACAGGCTGAGTATGATCCCATTTGTCCACACTGCGAGAAGAGGATCGAGGAGGTGCACTGGCGGCGGATCGAAGCGGTGAACGCCGAATACCTGTTCATCTGCCCCAAGTGCAGGAAGGTTATCGGGATCGGGGTCCGAAAAGCCGCGTGGATCAACTGAGCGGCGTGTCCCGACACCTGACTTGCGTGCAGAGGAGGGTCCGGCGCTCGCGATGGCTGCGCGTGTCGTCTGCCAACACGTCGGTGCCACGCGGTGGCTTTTGGCACCAGGGTGTCATATTCTTGTAGCCAATATGGGTGAGACCCCTCGAGATCGTTTCATCGAGCCGGCGTTTGAGCCGGCGTATATGAATCCTATCGTGCGCGCTGGCATGGCTGAGCGCGTGGCGGCGGCGATGCGTGAATTGGAGAGCTGCTGCGCGTGTCCGCGCAACTGCAAGGTCAATCGACTGGCCAACGAGACGAAGTTCTGCAAGACGGGTCGATATGCCGTCGTCAGCTCAGCCGGGGCTCACCATGGTGAAGAAGACTGTCTTCGCGGTTCGCGAGGTTCGGGCACCATCTTCTTCTCGATGTGCAACCTCCGATGCGTCTTCTGCCAGAACTGGGACATCTCACAGACGGGCGGTGGTCGGGAGGCGGATGCGGAGGTGCTCGCCGGTTTGATGCTCGCCCTTCAGGAGCGCAGGTGCCACAACATCAACTTCGTCACCCCGGAGCACGTGGCTCCGCAAGTTGTCGAAGCGGCGGCCCTTGCCATCCAAGCCGGTCTGAATCTGCCGATCGTCTATAACACGAGCGCCTATGACGCGATGACGTCACTGAAGCTCATGCACGGGTTGGTGGACATCTACATGCCGGACTTCAAGTTCTGGACGAGGCAGTCAGCCAGGCGGTTTCTCAAAGCCAAGGACTATCCCGAGCGAGCCCGTGAGGCGTTTCGCGAGATGCACCGGCAGGTGGGCGACCTTCGGTTTACCTCCGAGGGAGTTGCCTGTCGCGGTCTGCTCGTTCGTCATCTGGTCATGCCGGGTTTGCTCGACGAGACGCGGGAGGTTTTCCGCTTCCTGGCGGAGGAGGTATCCCGCGACACCTTCGTCAACATCATGGCTCAGTATCACCCGGATTATGAGGTCGGCAGTGCGGTGTTGGGTGGCTCCGATGGCGGATCCGTTCGCTATAATGAGATCAACCGTCGGCCAAGCCATAAGGAGCTTGAAGAAGCTTATGAGGCAGCCCGTTCGGTCGGTCTCTGGCGGTTCGACACGCGACCGTAGCGTCCCCCCTTCGGTTGCTGCTCGACGAGGGACGAGAGGGCCATTCACCCTTGTATCAAGCATCTACGCGAGGAGCAGAGTTGTCAGATGTCCATATCTCACAGCTCGCCAGGGTCGTGATGGAGTCGCAAAGCAGGTCTGTGATTTATCTGCGAATTACATCTTAGGTTATTGCCAATACAAGACTTACGCGCGTTCCGTTTTTTGGGTGACATTCGTGCACCCGTCGGCTCGATGAGTCTGGCTTGCGTTGAGGGAACACGATCGTAGAATGGCGAGCCGTCCGGTAACTTCCATTCCCCCGGTCTGGTTGAGGACCGGTGCGCCCCTTGTGGGGCCAAGGTGACGCGAAGGAGCACGCACCTCACAACGACTTGACGTCACACCGGCCGACGTGTCAGGGACGCCCGTCGGCATGGATTCCGGCCTGCTGCTGCGCAGAAGCTGACAGCGGGTGGAGGACAGGCCATGCTGCTTTGGGAAGTCCTGAGCGCTGTGACCGACCAACCAGCGACACAGCCAACAAGCGGACATGCCGTGCCGCCGCGTACCGTGCGGCTTCCCTACGACAAGCGATGCGCGGCGATCACAAAGTTGGGAACTCGATGCCGCGGGAAGATCCTAAATGGCGGTGACTTCTGCCTGTTCCACGATCCGGTGTTGGCCGCCAAGCGACGCCGGCAGCCAACCGCTGGCGATCAGCGCCGTCGGCGGATGATGCACCTGCCCGATGGGTACCTGCGTAAACTCACGAACGTTCGTGCGGTTGGCGAAGCTATGGATCGACTTTATCGCGAGGTTCGACTGGGAATCGTCACCGTTGAGATGGGCGAAGTTCTGTTCAACATCCTGACGCGCCTGGTCGACTCGGGACTGGTGGCGACGGGGGTCTGTCCTGAGCGCACCAAAGCGGCGAGGCTCAGACCAAAGATGAGCGAGCTGCTCACCCGCGGTGAACGCATCGCCTGGCGGCGGGCTGTTGACAACGTGATGGCATCATCGGTTGTGGATCAGCCCGCACCAAGAGAGAGCGGGCAACCCGCTCGCGAGGTAGCCAAGCGCCTGCAACCGGCTGTCGCTGCCGAGAAACCTGCGAAGCTGCGGCTTCAGGCTGCGTCGTAACGTCTGCGGGTGGGGAGAGGCTATATCCGCAGGAAGTTGCTTAGTAGGCGGCTGCCTTCGTCGGTTAGAAAGCTCTCGGGATGAAACTGCACCCCGTCGATGGACATGGTCTTGTGGCGGATTCCCATCAGCTCGTTTTCATCCGCCGTCCAAGCACTCATCTCAAACTGGTCGGGTAGCGTTGCTTCGTCTACGGTGAGTGAATGGTAACGGGTCGCGACCAGTGGATTGGCGAGGTCCTTGAATATGCCATACCCGTCGTGACGGATCGGACTCGTCTTGCCATGCATGAGTCGAGATGCGGTGACGATCACGCCGCCAAAGGCCTGGGCAATACACTGGTGCCCGAGGCATACGCCCAAGATGGGCACCATGCCGGCGAGCTTCTTGATGAGTTCGACGCTGATCCCAGCTTCGTTGGGCGTGCAGGGGCCAGGGGAGATGATCACGTGGGTCGGCTCGAGGGCGATCAGCTCATCGATTGTGGCTGCATCGTTGCGGAGAACTTTCATCTCAGGGCTGCCCGCTAACGCCCCGATCGTTTGCACCAGGTTGTACGTAAACGAGTCGTAGTTGTCGATGATGAGGATCACTTTTCCAGCGTAGCGGGGTCGATCGCTGTCGGCAACTGAAGCATCCGTTTATGCGTCGGCGGGCGGACCGACCGAGTTGGCAGGATCAGTGTCCTTCTTCGCACGCGGCGACTAGCTCACGAATAACTGCATTGCTGAGCAGGCGGCCTTGGCGGGTTAGGGCGACGTGGGTGCCGGAGACGGTGGCGAAGCCCTGATGAATGAGTCGATCGAGTGCGTGGCCAAAGAGTGCAATGGGGTCAAGGCCGATGCGCTGACGGAAGTCTGCGATCGACAGGCCCTCGACGAGTCGAAGCTGCATCATGATCATCTCGGTGATCAGCTTCGGCGTGTCGATCACCTCGGATTCTGCTTCGGCGTTGCCTTGCGTATCCATCCTTCGGATGTATTCCTCGACATCGGAAACGTTTTTGTAGCGATGACCATCGAGGTACCCGGACGCCGAAGGACCGATACCGATATAGGGCTCATTGTGCCAATAAGCCAGATTGTGAAGGCACTGATAGCCAGGCCTGGCGAAATTGCTGATCTCATATTGCTCGTAGCCAGCCGCGGCCAGGGTGTCTATGGCGTGCAAGTACATATCGGCTTCGAGGTCCTCGTCGCAAGGAGTGACAAGGCCCTGGCTACGCCGCTCGAAGAGGGGCGTTCCGGGTTCGTAGGTCAGTCCATAGCAAGCGATGTGCTCAGGCTCCAACTCCATCGCCCGTCGAAGCGATTCGTTCCAGGTGTCCATAGTCTGACCCGGTATCCCGAACATCAGGTCGAGATTAAGCCCGTCGATACCATGACGCCAAAGACGCTCGACGGAGAACGCAACATCGTGCGGGGCATGCAAGCGTTCGAGGACAGCCAACTCCTGAACGTTGAACGACTGTGCCCCCAACGACACCCGGTTGACTCCGGCTTGCGCGAGGAGCCTGGCTCGCTGATCGTCAACGGTACCAGGATTGGCTTCGACGGAGAACTCCGCCACGTGTTCCCGGCGCGCAATCTGCGATAGCTCCGCGAGCAGCTCTGCCAGCGAGCCCATCGGTAAGACCGTCGGGGTGCCGCCGCCGCAGAAGATCGTCCGGATCGGTCGATGGGCCCGGGCGACCCGCGATTCCAGCTCACGGACGACCTGCTCTATCAGGTGGCCAACGGGCTGTCTTTCCAGTGCGACTGAGTAAAAGTCACAGTAGCCGCATTTTGCCTTACAGAAAGGGATGTGCACGTACAGCCCACATGCTGTACCAGGATCGCTCGCCGTGTTCGCACTCTTGAGCATCATCCGCATGGTATTGGTTCGCTGTGCCATTTAACATGGGTCTGTGCGGTAGATGGCATACCAGACTTTGCTCGGTTTCTATCTTTCGCCGGGTCACGCTTGCTCATCGTTGCCCGGGGGGGATGAACGGGGGCTGCCGCTATCTTGGCCAGCACCGGTTCGGTCGGTTTGAAGAAGGCCGCCACGTCGCTTATAGTAACGTTTTCGGCAGGCTTCGGGTCCGTCGCTGGAAGCGCATGTTTGCATGAGCGGCGTGCCCGAGGGGAGTTCTCAGTACGGAAACCTCCCATGGATGTCAATCTCGTCATGTTCCGGGAAGACGGGTCGAGGAAGGTGTTCGCGCTCCGCGAGGGTGTGAGCACGATCGGTCGTAAGACGGACTGCGACATACGGGTGCCTCTGGCGATCGTGTCCCGTCGACATGCAGAGGTCTCAGTGGGCGAGGAAGGGGTCTCGATCAAGGACCTGGGTGCCGCCAACGGGACCTATCTGAACAATCAGCGGGTTCAGGAGGAGGAGCTGGAGCCGGGCGATCAGATCGTGATAGGCCCGGTTGTGTTCACCGTGCAAATCGATGGCCAACCGCCGGACGAGGAGCTTGTCGAAGTGCGTACCAAGATCTCAGCCGGCAAAGTGGCGATGCAGCCCGGTCCGAACGTTGCTACATCTCCACACGTCTACTCGACGAACGAAGAACCTGACCCCATCTCGGCGCTGGAGGAATTGGCATCGAGCGCGGATCAGACAGCAATCGATCCTGAGGACAATGTGTGAGACTCGGCACCGGGCATCCGGTGGCCAGTAGGAATCGCTACGGTCCTGTGTAGCCCATCTTGTTAGCGCCAAAACGGTGGCAGTATCTGTGACCGCTTCTGTCAACGCTTATACAACTTCTGAGCCGCCGATTCCCTTTACCCCGCATTCACACGAACATTGTTCGCGTCACCGCGCGGACTGCGCCGCGGCGGACGGGTTCCGTCAGCGGCTCGGTGTGTTGAACTCGGGCTTGGGGCTATAGCTCGACGAGCTTGCGGGCTTCCGCTTCCGAGGCCAAAAAGCGATCGGTGTATCGTTCATCGACGCTCTTGCAGACCTGGGTCACCAGTTGGCCGATTTGCTCGTACTCGGGATCGCCGTCGCTTTGTGCCTTGAACTCGTCGGCCAGGATGACGAGTCTGAGCAGGTGGCGAAGAACAAGACCCTCATTCTTGATCAGGTCACGGGCTTTGACGAACTTGTAGAAATCGTCGTTGTGCGCGAAGATGCCGCCGGCGATCCACTTCGGGTGAACGTACACATCCTCCGGTGTCTGAAGCTTGGCATCAAAGAACATCTTGAGCATCTCCGGGAGAGTCAAGGGCCGTTGGATGTCGTCCTTTTCCTCCCAGTAGTCCTCGCCCTCGTCTTCCTCGATGGCTGCGATGCCGCCGTCCGGATGCGTCAACACAACACCCATCTGAATCAGCGTTGGCTCGAGCACGTGCGTCTGCAGGGGACCGGGCTCCGTGTCATCAGGCAGGCGCACCAGTCGCTCGATCACGGGAGGCACCGAGAGTACGGATTCCAAGGCCTGGATCTTCTCCTCGAAGCTGCCGCGGACGAGCTGCTCGGTCAGGAACGCACCGTACAGTGGATCGACACTCCTGAAATTCAGCAGCTTCCAAATTCTCTCGTCTAGGGTCACGTGATCGTCATCTTCAACCTTGGTCAGGTATCCGAAGGTCGCCAGATTGTTGATCATGTGGTCGAGCTGATCCTGAAATTTTGCAAGGCGCTCGGCGGTGTTGAAGCGCCTTGAGAGGAACGCACGTACGTCCTCGAGCTGTCCGGTCCGCGTGAGCAGATAGATCAGCACTTGATAGGGGATCATGGACCGGCTGGCGAGCCTGGCGGGGCCCGCCTTGACCAGTGTCTTGAACTGTCCCTCCGACCAATACTCCTCCGTTTTTCGGCGTGAGGGCCTCTTGCGCTCAAGCTGTTTTCTCGCCCGCATGAGTCCGGGGTCCTTGGAACGGGGGTCAATCTGATCGTACTTCTTCCGCCACTTATCGATCTTGACGTCATCCTCGTGGGCGAGGACGTAAACGTACCCGGTGGTGTCGAACTGGGGCCGACCGGCCCGACCGAACATCTGGTGGGCGCTCGAGGGGGCGACCAGCTTCTTCTCTCCGCGTTTGCCCTTCAGCAACGTACTCAGCACGACGGAACGGGCTGGCAAGTTGATGCCGGCAGCCAACGTCTCGGTGCAGACGACAAAGGGGATGAGCTTCTCGAGAAACAGCTCTTCGACGACCTCCTTGTATTTGGGCAGTATACCAGCGTGGTGCACAGCCACGCCCCTGATCAACATCTGTTTGAGCTTAGGGCCGGCGCCTTCGCTGAAATCGGCGTCTTCAAGGTGCCGCTCGATCTCCGCGCGGGCCTCCGGGGACACCAGTTTAAGACCTTTCAGCTTCTCCGCCACCTCCCAACACTCGTCGCGGTTGAAGCAGAAGACGAGGGCTGGTGCCCGGTTCTCCGCGTCGTTCTTGGAGAGCATGGCCGGTAGGTGCTCTGTCAGCAGCTTGTCATCAACCCAGGTGTATTCCAGCGGGACGCGGCGCTGGTCGCTTTGGACGAGACGGAGCTGCCGACCGTGCTCCTTGCGCGTCCAGCCGATGAACTCGACCGGATTGCCCACGGTCGCGGACAGTAAGAGGAGCCGAACGTGCGGCGGCAAAAGCGTCAACGACAACTCCCAGACGATCCCACGGTCCCAGTCGTTGAAGTAGTGGAACTCATCCATCACCACGCCGCTGACTTCATTGAGGGTCTCCTCGCCAGCCAGCAGATGGTTTAAGAGGATCTCCGCGACGACCACGCGGACTCGTGCGTCGGGGTTGACGCGACGGTTGCCGGTGATCAACCCGATCTGGTCGCGGGCAAAGCCCCATTGCTCAGCCTTACCCTGAAACTCGCGGAACTTCTGGTCGGTCAGGGCGATAAGCGGTGTCGTGTAATAGAGGCGTTGTCCGAGGTGGAGGGCTTCGAAGATAGCCGCTTCGGCGATCAGGGTCTTGCCCATACCCGTCGGCACCGTTACCAGCACCCCACCTTCCGACTCGAACCAAGCGAGCAGAGCCTCTTCCTGGAACGGGTAGAGCTCAAACGGGACGGCGTCCAGAAACCGGCTGCAAACCTCGTCACGATCCATGCAGATCAGGATACCCGAGGCAACGTGCCGTGTCGCGTGGCGCAAGAGGGACGATAAAATCGAGATTTCATGTAAGATTCTCGACCTCTCCCGAGACTATAATATAGACGTCCTC
>CAYOQG010000174.1:0-12177 GCA_964405925.1 uncultured Phycisphaeraceae bacterium
CCTCTCGGTCGGGCTCCGCGGCTTGGGACCCGTCACGCGATCGACTCACCAACGGCTGCCCGGCGGCAGCATGCTCCGCACGGTCCGGACAGGTTGCAACGTCAACGAGGTTGTCTTGACTGTCGCTCATTCGCAAGGATCACATGGCTTTGGATTAGCAGCCCGCGCCCCGCCGCGCTGCAGGACTTCATCCGAGACCGCACCTGGGGAACTCACCTCCGATCCATCCCAGCGCCGGCAGACCCGCACAGTTTTTATCGAATGCAAAGCACCAAAGAGTGAGATCAATGTCGCAGCGAGGTGGCTTTCGGAGAGACCCGTTCAGGAACCGGGTCGATCCCGCCTGGCGAGAACGGATGACACCGCAGCAGCCGACGAACGGCAAGGCCCACCCCGCCGAACGGACCGTGGATTTGGATCGCCTCGATGGCGTACTCGCTGCACGTCGGATGGAACTTGCACGATCCGATCAGAAGCGGACGTATCATTCCCTGGTAACACCGGATGAGAGACACAAACAACAGGACCGCGGCGAAACGTACCCCACGTGAGAAGACGCCGTAGGCTGAAGACAAGGATGTGGCACTTAGCCCTCTCACGTGTTGCCTCCGTACACCATGACTTCGAGTTCCTCACCCCGCGTTCCAAACATACCCCAACGAAGGGCATTCTAAAAGAGCGACAGGATGTAGACAACCAGTGAAGTGCCGACTGTGGCAACAGCGATCCAACCAGCGATGTGGCGTACGCGGTCGCCGATTCTGTCCATCGGACGATCGAGGACCTCCAACAACGAAACGATCCGGTCGCAGGCGGCGGTGGCGGATGGGGATAGCCGGGCTGCAACCAGGCGAGCGAGCGTTTTCAGCCTCGACGCCGCGCTCGTGGCAAGCGAGCTTTCGGCAGACCCTTCGTCTGAAACCGCTGTCCCGAACTCGCCCCATCCCTCCGGTGTACGTGTGTCACCAGAGGTATTAGGCATGTCGTCGTCGGGAATGCTCGGAACGGACGTCAGGTCATCGAAGAGGTCAGCATCCGGGGCCCCCAATCCATCAGCCTCGTCGACACTCCGCTCGGAGACGGTGGCCGGTTCTTCCGGTACGTCAGATGAAGATCCAGCGGATTGGGTGAGCTCCGACATGATATCCGGCGACTCATCGGCAACGGATGCCCCTTCTGCGGCTGTTGGTTCGGAGCTCTCAGGTTGGTCGGATTCTGCGGATTTACCTGACTGAGTGAACTCAGCCATGAAATCAGGCACCTGCAATCCGTCCGATCGTGCGTTTGGCGTGGTATCGGTCGACACGGAGTCCTCGCCCGCCGTGGGAAGAGCGTCCAAACGCCCTTGGAGATTATCCGCAGCGGTTGCCGGCGGAGCCTGGGTATCCGACTGATCCTGGAGCAGCCCGGCATCAGCCCCATTCTTGCCCGAGTCAGGATCGATCTGACTGCCAGTCTCGGCGACGAGCTTCTCCAACTCGCGCAGCTCGGTATCAAGGTCCACAAGAGTATCCGGCGGCCCCCCGCGATTGGCCCGTGGGCCGGTGTCTGGCGTCGCCTGCTCTGCGGCTCCCAGCTCTGCGGATAGATCCGAGGCCAGGGATGACGCCTGGGCGAGGACCTCGTCTAGTTCCTGCTCAGGTACCACGTCGGCGTCAGCTCGATCAGGAACATTCGGCGATGTTTCGTCTGGAGGTTGTTCGTCAGTCATGGTTCGGTCGGTTTCGCTGGCGCTCCCCGAAACGGCACGCGGGAGCTGAGATTGCCTCTCTGACTCGATCGAGGCCAGCCAAGACGATCAAAGACCCGCCGCCGCGGTGCACCACGGTTGTTTTATCGGCCCGCCGCGGGAGGCAGGTGAGGTTGTCGATTCGGGCGTCGTGATGATAATCGCCGCTGGTGTCACGGCCCCGTCTATTCTGTCAACCGCTCGCCGCGGGTACGTTAGTGCTTTCGCCCGAGGAGTCGCACCATGCCGCAGCGGTGCTGCGCTGCAAACCCGCGCAGGAAGTCGTGCTCTTTGACGGGTCAGGTCATGAAGCGGCCGGCAGGATTAGGCGCGTTGAGCGCCGGAAAGTCTCGGTCGAAGTCGGTGCAATCCGCGAGCGTCCGTTTGACCTCTCGATCAGCGTCACGCTGGCCATCGCCATGCCCAAACCTCATCGACAAGGGTATCTCATCGAGAAGTGTACGGAACTGGGCGCCGCGGCATTCTGGCCGATCGTCACTGAGCACAGTGTCAGCAAGCCTCGTGTTTCAACCGTCGAGAAGTGGAAGCGTCGAGCCGTCGAGGCAGCCAAGCAATCAGGCCGGGCATGGATTCCGGCAGTCGAGCCGCCAACCGGGTTCTCCGACTGCCTGCGGCGGGTCGCCGAATTCGATGCCGTGAGCATATGTTGCCCCGGTCCCGGAGCGACTCCGTTTCGCCAGTTGCTCGATGCCCTGACCGGAGGTAAAGCGCTACTCGTGTTCGTTGGACCGGAGGGCGGTTGGTCTGACATCGAGCACGAAAGAGCGATCGCTGACGGAGCCGTTCCCACCGGGCTGAGCCCCACTGTCCTGCGGGCGGAAACGGCGGCCGTTGCGGTTTGTGCCGCTGTGGCTGGGTGGTTCGTAGAGGGATGCGCAGGCAGTATGCCTCCTTCTAAACGAGGCGGCCGGTCGGGGTAGCGAGGCACTCCGCCTGGACATACGGCAGCGAAGAGTAGGATGCTGTTCTCCGATGAAGCTCATGCGGGAAATCCGGTCCTTCCCATTTGGAGACCCGAAGAAGTATCGTTTTTTGAATACGTGGGGCGGGGTCGCTGCACGTTGTGACCCGTCCACATTCTGGGTCGTCCGGATCGTAATCGAGGGTCCCGTTGACGAAGACACCGGATACTTGTGTGACATCAAAGCGCTCGATGCATCGCTACATGACGTAGCCGAGCCACCTCTCGCAGAAAGCACGGCGACTTCGAATCCGCTGCGCTCGTTGACCAAGGCGTTGCCCGACGTTTATGAAGCCGTTGCCATGCGTTGTCTGCCGCCGGCGACGCTGCACTCATTAGAGCTCGAGACATCCCCATACTTGAGGTTCCAAGTCGTGCGAGGAGATTCGCGCATGATACGCCTTACCCGATCATTCGAGTTTTCTGCTGCTCACCGTCTATACTGTGAGGACTTCAGCGATGAAGAGAATCTGCGCGTTTTCGGGAAGTGCAGCAATCCCCATGGTCATGGACACAACTACGTCCTGGAGGTCACGGTGGGCGGGACGCCCAAGGAGATCGGAACCGTCGTTGATCCCCCCTATATGGATCGAGTGGTCAATGAGCGGGTCATCCAGCCCTTCGACCATAAGAATCTCAACGTGGAGTGTGACGACTTTAAGACACTCAATCCCAGCGTCGAGAACATCGCCCGCGTGATCTGGAAGCGGCTGGAGGGTGCTTTCAAGCGTTGCCAACTTCTGACCGTCCGAGTGTGGGAGACCCCGAAAACCTACGCCGAATACGCGGGTGAAGATTGAATCGCCGGCATGGCGGGCTCGTCCGCGCGACTGGGCAATGTCGATCGGAATCGTCCAGCCCGATGACGCCGCGTCAGGCGGTGCGTCCGAATAAGTCATTTCAACACAGGTTCCATCGATATCGTACAGTCACAATGGCGGAACTGTATTGTCATGCGCCCCGGGCGCGTCGTGAGGAGGGGATTGAGTCCGATGCGGGTCCTGAACACTCGGTCCAGATCCATCTCCCTGGGATTCGCGCGCAGGTTGCGCCGAACGATCGTGTTCCTTGTTGCCATTCCGCTGGCACTAGGTTATCTGGTAACCGACCGCACGCTCAAGGCGTGGTTGAAGCGTGCGCTCAACGATGAGGCCCACCTCTGCGCCGCTGCCCTCACACCGGGCCCGAATGGTGATCTCACTGACGCGGTCGCCCGTCTGCAGGACCAGTTTGACCGACTGGTCGCCATTGCAGCGCTTGACGCAGCAGGAAACGTGGATACCGTTTACCCCACCCGCCCAGCACACAGACAAGCCGTGCTGACAGTTCTTAGGCAGGGTAGTGAAAAGGTAAGCATCAACTCGCCGCGTGACGGCAACCCGCTGGTAGTTTCCGGTATTGTGGTGCCACTTAACGGCAGCTTGGACCCAACAGCCCAGCGTCTCATGGTGCTGCTGGCGCATGGTGAGGGGGGAGTCGGCTGGCTAAAGACCGTCGCAGTGTACACCCTCGCGGTCGGCACCCTCGGTCTAGTGGGTGCATGGTCGCTGAGGCGTTGGTTTGCCGCTCAGATTGCCCTGCCTTTGCGTCGATTGAACGAAAGGGCCCGTCGCTCGATGCAGGGGTCGGAGGGACCGAACAACCCTGCACTGAAGGGATGGCACGAAACGGCAGATCTGGCTGAGCAGTTTGACCGATTGCTTCACGTACTTGCCGAAGCGGAAGCTCGCATCGAACGGATGGAGCTTGAGATGGAGCGGCAGATCCAACAACGGGAAATCGGTTTCCATCGTCAACTGAGGCGCGCGAAGGACCGGGCAAGGCTCGATCCACTGACGGGTCTTGGGAACCGTAGTTACCTCGAGGAGAAGATCGAGCCGTTGTTTGGGCAGCAGGCAGCCGCCAAAGAGGACCTCGCTGCCGTCATGCTCGATGTCGACAACTTCAAACCGTACAACGACACCCATGGGCACCAGGCTGGGGACACGATTCTAAAGTTTGCCGGGGCATTGCTTCGCGGGGGGATCAGGCCTTCAGACCACGCCATCCGGTACGGTGGAGACGAGTTCTTGCTCCTGTTGCCAAACACCAGCGCCCACCAAGCTGAAATCATCGTTGAACGTCTACTGAAGCTGTTTCGTCAATACGTCACACGGCTCGATCACAGCCACAAGCTATCCCTGAGCGCAGGTGTAGCATCGCTTGCCGACCATGACCCCATAAGCGGTCAAGACCTGATTGCCAAGGCCGATGCGGCACTATACGTAGCCAAACGGAAAGGCAAGAACAACGTCAGACAACACGAAAAACGGCAGGCAGCCGCCGAATGCCCGGTGGGTACGAAGTGAACCTGCTGCAAGAGATTTCCTCATTAAGTGCCATTTTCTGACATCATGGCCGCGCCGCTCCCCATCCGGTTTTTCCCTGCCTCGCCCATGCACTGATATCGCAAGGTAAATCGTGCGATGAAACGGCCGCGTGGCGGGTCCGGCGCCACGGCGGACCCGTGTTTTGTCGGGACTCCGGAGATCGCACGTGTCTACAATCGCCCCTCGTATAAGTGGTCGATTATGGACCCGGACCACGCAACGCTGCAGGGGACAGAAACAAGCCCTGCGAACATGCGTGGCGTTGAGCCGTTGCGGATCGGTGGTTACCATAGACCGGTAGAGCCGCAGCTTCTGCCGGCTGGTATGCTCGCGCCTGATCGCAGCATCCTGGAGCTGCGGTGATGTCTTTTGGATGGAGTTTCGACGTTGGCTACCCGCCCACCCCGCACACCGCTATCCGTCAGCGTCTTCTTTCCCTGCTACAACGAAGAAGCCAACGTTGAGAGAACAACGCTGGCAGCCATGCAAACGCTGCGGCGGATCAGCACCGATTGGGAAGTTATTATCGTTAACGACGGCAGCAAGGATCGCACGGGCGAGATCGCCGACCGCCTCGCCGCTGAATATCCGGAGGTCAGAGCGGTCCATAATTGTCCCAATCTCGGTTATGGGGGTGCCTTGCAGCGGGGCTTTCGGGAAGCCACCAAGACATGGGTGTTCTACACCGACGGAGACGGGCAGTTTGACTTCGAGGAGATCGACAACCTACTTCCCCTCCTGGCGAAATATGACATCGTCAGCGCCTATCGTCTCAATCGCCAGGACTCGCCAATCAGAAAGCTCAACGCGTTTGCATGGACGATGCTGGTGAACCTCGTGTTTGGACTCTGGCTTAGAGACATCGACTGCGCCTTCAAGATGTTCCCCCGGAGGCTCTTCGACGAGATCGAGATGAGGTCCATGGGGGCCTTGATCGATGCCGAGGTCCTCGCCCGGGCGAAGCGGTTGGCGTATTCCATCGGGCAAGTCGGCGTCCACCATTACCCCCGGACAGCCGGTGAGCAAAGCGGTGCCAACATCCGGGTCATCCTTCGAGCGTTCAAGGAGCTGCTGCTTCTTCGCAAGCACATCAAGAGGACGGGGGCTCCAAAGAGCACAGCCGAGGTTCGGTGACGCGTGGAGGTCAAAGGGGGCCCGCTGCGCGACTGTTGAAAGTGCCACGGTGGACGCACTTCCGCGACGTGTCAACTCACTTGTCGTTCACCTGAGATGTAGACAGCCTCTATCGGTTGCCCGGACTCGAGAATCGACGCCCAGTTACCACGTGCCTGAAACCCTTCAACGGGGATGACCACGAGATCGGCATACTTCCCGACGGCCAGGGACCCGGCTCGGTCCTCGAAACCCAGGGCCCGTACACCACGAACCGTACCCATGGCGACAAGCTCGTCCGCAGACGCGTCGGGGTACTCGCGGTGTAGGAAACGCAACTCATCAAGAATTGATAGGGTGGGACTCGACGCCAGGCTGTCAGTGCCGATACACACGTTGACCCCCGCATTCAGCATATCAAGAAATCGATGGGGTGCATGCCCAAATGCCTTGTGGGTGCGCGGGCAGTAGGCTACGCTTGCCCCGGTCTTGGCGAAAATCGCAATGTCGTTGTCGTCAACATAGTTGGCGTGGGCGACGACCGATTGCCTGGTGAGCAGACCGGTTTGCTGAGCCAACACCACAGGGGTGCATCCGCTGCCCTGTATGGAATTGTCCCAGACGTCGAGCGCGCAGAGCAACTCAGCCAACGGTCCCTCGCATGAACGCGTGAACCGTTCCTCCTCCGGGGTCTCGGCAAGATGGATGCATAGGGCCGCACCGATCCCCTCAGCTCGACGGGCACAGGCCTGCATCGCCTCCGGTGCCACGCTGTAAGGCGCATGTGGTGAGATGCCGATGCGAAGCCGATCGCTCTGCCATTGTGTTGACGCTGCCTCTTCGAGACGCTTGGTGAGAAGATGCCTCCGATTGCCGATCGCGATCACCTCGCCAAGGGAGACACCGCGAAGCAGCGACTGTGCGAACGTCTCTCTCGTCCACCGCGGACGGCGGCTGATGTCGCCGACCATCGTTACTCCCGATGAAAGTGACTGCTCGATGCCGACTCGAACAGCCCCCTGCGTCTGCTCCTTTTGGCTGAGCTCTGACCCGATGGCTTCGTTGAGCTGACGCAACCAATCGCTGAACTCGGGCGAGGGAGAAACTCGCCCGCCTAGTAAGCTCAGTTCGAGGTGGGTGTGGGCGTTGACGAATCCGGGGCAGATGACAGCATCTTCGTAGTCGATCGTCGGAGGGTCACTGGATATCTCCCTTGCACGGCCGACCGCGGTGATGCGACCTTCTTCGATGGCTATGGCTCCGTTCTCAATGACCGGGCCGTCAACGGGAATAACGAAACGTGCTTTGAGGATCATACCGGGCTACGCTCCTCCCTACCTGGTTCCGGAGGTTGACGGGTGTGGAAATCGGTCCGGAGCTGGTATTGATGGGCGACAGCCAGCAGTTGCGCTTCACCATATGCAGGCCCCATGAGCTGAAGTCCGATCGGCAGCCCGTCCGGGTCAAAGCCACATGGCAGACTGATGGCACAGATCCCGGCAAGGTTGGCGGAGATGGTATAGATATCGCATAGATACATGGCCAGGGGGTCGTCGATTTTCTCGCCGACACGAAACGCCGTCGTCGGTGCGACCGGTGACGCGATGACGTCAACCTGGGCGAACGCTCGCTCGAAATCTTGCTTGATGAGCGTACGCACTTTGAGGGCTTTTAGATAGTAGGCATCATAATAACCGCTTGACAGGACGTACGTCCCCAGCATGATACGTCGCTTCACTTCCGATCCGAAGCCCTCACCTCTCGACAACGCATACAAGTCGTTGATGTCGTTCGGATCGGCTGTCCGGTAGCCATAGTGGACCCCGTCGAACCGGGCTAGATTACTTGACGCCTCAGCCGGGGCCATGACGTAGTAGCAGGCGGTCGCATAGCTGATGTGGGGCAGATCGATCGCGACGAGCTTCGCCCCACTACTTTCAAGCAGACCAATCGCTGCCTGAACCGCGTCGCGGACTACGCGGTCAAGCCCTTGACCGAAAAACGCCCTGCTGACACCCACGCGGAGGTCGGTCAGCGGTTGACCCAGCCCAGCCACGAAATCCGATGTCGGCGTGTTGACACTCGTCGAGTCCCGCGGGTCGTGCCCGGCGGTGACTTTAAGAAGTAGAGCGACGTCGCGCACGTCGTTTGCAATGGGCCCTATCTGATCGAGACTGCTTCCGAACGCGACGAGTCCGAAACGCGAAACACGTCCGTAGGTTGGTTTGAGACCGACGACACCGCAGAACGACGCCGGTTGTCGAACGGACCCACCGGTATCGCTGCCCAGGGCCGCTGGTACCATCCCCGCAGCCACGGCCGCCGAAGACCCACCCGACGAACCACCGGCCACACGCATCAAATCCCGGGGATTCCGCGTACAGCCGAATGCGCTATGCTCCGTGCTGCTGCCCATAGCGAACTCGTCGAGATTCGTCTTTCCTACGATCACGGCTCCGGCTGCTTCGAGTCGTTCAACCACATGGGCGTCATACCGCGCATGGAAGGACTCCAGGGTCCGCGAGCCGCAAGTCGTCCGGCCGAAACTTGTGCAGATATTGTCCTTTATCGCAATAGGGACGCCGGCGAGCGGTCCCAAGTCGTGACCGCCGGCCCGGGCGCTGTCGACCCTACGTGCTCGGGACAATGCCCGCTCATGGTCAACGCTGGTAAAGGCGTGAACGTGGGGATCGGCCTCCTCAATCCGATCGAGGCATTCACGGGTGACAGTTTCGGCAGATCTATCACCTTCGGCGATAAGCCTGGCCAGCTCAACCACAGTCTGTCGTGCGGGCACGTCTACGCATCCTCCTGCTGCCGGTCAAACACCTTGGGGACACGGAAGAAGTCACCGTGTGTGTCGGGCGCGTCGCGCAAGGCTTGCTCGGTTTTCCAGCTCGGACCGATCGTGTCTTCACGGAACACGTTCTTGATGGGGAGCGCGTGAGCTGTGGGCTCAACGCCCTCCGTATCCAGCTCATCAAGCTGCCGGACATACTCCAGGATGCTTGAAAGCTGCCGGGTGAACTGGCTGATTTCGTCGTCGGTTAGCTCGAGCCTGGCCAAATGGGCAACGTGTCGAACAGTTGCCTCATCGATTGATGATGCCATAGGCGCGACTCCCCTGGTAATTCCACATGCCCCGGTCGCACGGCGACCATTTCGCAGGCTTGCATGGTCATACCGCGGAACACTTGCGTCAAGTATCTGCGCTCGGGTGAGATGGGGGAGCGTGTGTGTCAGCATGTATGATCGGCGGGCTGCACGGGTCCGACCCTCAAGGGTGTGGCTCAATTGGTGGGGTCGTCGCCCTCGCGGTCTGCATCCCGGGCTGTGGCTTGGACGTCGATGAAGGAATCGTTGGGCCCAGTGGGCTGATTGTGGATGATGACGATCCGCTTCTTGAATGTCTCGATCAGGTGTCGCCTGACCCATCGGCGTATCGGGGCAATCAGCAGCGCGAATCCGCAAAGATCGGTGAGGATCCCGGGTGTGACAAGGAGGATTCCCGCAACCAGGATCAGAGCGCCATCGACCAACGTTGCGGCTGGAGGAATGCCCTGGGCAAGATCGGCCTGAATCCGGGCGAAGGTCTTGAGACCCTCGCGCCGAGCGAGCCAGGCACCGAGTATACCAGTAAGGATCACTAGGGCGATCGTCGCCTGCCAACTGAAACGGTGCGCCAACTGCAGCAGGATCACAAGCTCGACAAGCGGAACGATGGTCAGCACAAGCAGCAGGCGCAGAAACATGACCCAAGCGTATCGCGTGTAGGCGTGCACGTCCAGCGTCCGACCCGGAAGGCGACATCGGGCAAAAGCGTCGTCGTAGGTAGTTAACGCTTCACAAGTTCGTAGATGTAGAAGGAGACGAAGCAGTCACCGAGAATGGGGAAGGGCAGCAGCAGGCGCGTCGCTCGGCGCAACTGTGATCCGCTGAATCCGTGCGTTTCCTGTCGTAAGACGATCAGGCCCGCGTGACCAACGGTTTTCTCGCATTGCCGGCGTGTTAGCCGATTCAGGAAGGGACGGTAGCTCTGCGTACGACGCCACTTGTTTGCCTTTTTCTGGTGCGTGATGGGATCCAAGTCCCACGTGCGCGGGATGTAATCGGGATCGTCATATAGGGCCGCGCAAGTTTCGAAGATGACCCGCTCCGGCAAAAGCAGATGGATCCACGGGAGGGGGATGAGCGATTCTAGGTGGTGACCGTAGGGTCCACGCCACGGCGACCACCAGATCCAGACACGGCCTCTCGGCCGGAGCACACGTCGCCACTCACGGGCGACGGCTTGCACGTTGGCGATATGCTCCACGACGTCGAAGCAGCAGATCAAGTCGATGCTCTGATCATCAAAGGGGAGTCGATCCTGATCCTCATTGCACGCGAACTGAGGAAGACATCCCTTTGACACTTCTTCATCGATGATTGACAGCCCTGCCTGTCGTACGGCATCAGCGGACTTGTCCAACCCAAGCACGCTTCGTGGGCCGTAGGTCGCAAGCAGCGAGCAGAGCTCGCCGGTGCCGCAGCCGAAATCGAGGATGTCTCGACCGGCAATCTCACGAACGTCGAAGTGCTGAGTGAGCTGTTGCCTCAGCTCGTTGCCTCGCCAAGCACGGTAATTCGCCTTCTGCGTCGTCCGCTTCAGATCCGCAGGCGTGTGGACCGTCGAACGCCGCTGAGCCCAACGGGAAACGCGATAGAGGCATCGGACTAGAATCGAGGACGGCCGACGGGCACATCGATCCCGCACGAGTTCCTCTATCCGGGCGCGAGAAACTGTGGTTGTCGGATGTGGCTGCACGTCGCTGTCATCCCGCCTGCACCGTGGCTTTCAACTCAGCCGTCAACTCGTCGAGGTCAACGTGGATCGCCTGACTGGCGATCGGCATGGGTATTTCCATAAAGCGCACACTTCGCTCGAGAGGTGCGCGCGGCACGTACACGTCGACGGTTCGGCTCATACCCTTCTGCCCGCTTCGTCCAGATGAGAGACCCTGTGCCGCAACTCGCTCGTAGGTTGTGGTCGTCGACAAGTAATCCTGCAACAAGCCGATTTCAGACGCGGCCGTGATGTTCTCCCGTTCGACAAACAGAGCCGAGAAAGCGAATTTGTCGAGTGTTTCGCCCACCTCGTACGCATCGGAAACATAGGACGAATAGCGCCAACGGGTATCGGCTGCGCACGAGTACAGGATCTTGCTTCCCCTGATGATCACTGCCTGCCGCGGCCCCAATCGTTCACGGACTGCGAAGATGAAGTCCCCGTCTCTTCTTCCTTCGAAGAACACGATGTGTCCGCGGATTTTGTCGGCGTTTGCAGCGACCAGCTCCCCATAGTCCGGCCGGTAGGGGATTGGCTGTGCGTAGGCGTGGGCTACCAGCCAGGCCATGCAACTGGCGACAACCACGGAAGGAACGAGTTTGCTATGAAACCTGGCCACGATTCGGTCCACAGCCAGCCCGAACCACATGGCAATCGGAAAGCAGGCAAAGAAGAGATAGCGAGGTTGTTTGTGCTGGATGAACGTAATCATGAGCACGAAGACTGCAAACCACAGCAGTAGAAAGCTCCACTGCCAATCGAACCGCCGCAACGACATCATCAGCCCCACCGCCGCTGCTGCGAGAATCATTCCCCCCGCTTGGGCGGGCAGTGCGCGTGGGTAATAGAGCAGCGACGTCCAATTGAGCCCGCCCATCGCATTGCCTCCGTGCGTAACAACCTCCAGCAGGTGCGTGGCTGAACCGCCGGACTGAAGCGTCAGCACGAACATCGCCGTCAGCGGTGCACCCACGACACAAGATGCCACCGCAAAGTGCTTCCATGGAATACGCCGCCGCCAAGCCTGCACGAACATGAGTAGACCAACGACGGGAACGATGAACACCGCCGTTTGCTTGAAAAAGGGCGAAGCCAACAGTAGCAAGACGACCGCAAAGCACCGGCGCCGGGTCGGGTCCGTAAGGTATTTCTGGAC
>CAYOQG010000175.1:0-12161 GCA_964405925.1 uncultured Phycisphaeraceae bacterium
CCTCATGGGCGATGCCCTTCTTGGCCGCCCACGCGACCGCGTCGACGAGATCGTCGTGCATCTTGCCAGCCCATTCGAGGTTGCTGGCGTTGATGAAGTCCTTGCCGAATCCGGTCGACCCGCGGAAGTTGACGCTCAGGACGGCATAACCGCGGTTAGCCAGCCACTGGTGCCAGGGATCATAGCCCCACTCATCGCGGGCCCACGGTCCACCGTGCACCATCAAGACCATGGGCAGCGGCTTGTCGGGTCGGCCGTCTTGATCAGGATCCGACCACGTCGGAAGGGTGTAGTAACAGACCAGGTTCAAACCGTCACGCGACTTGACCACCTGGGGGTGCATCTTCGCCAGCGTCAGCCCTTCTAGTGCCTTGCGATTGCTGAAAAGGTAATCGGCCTTCTTCGTCTTTCGATCATACTTGTAGTAACGAACGGGCCCGTTATCTACGACATACGCTACAATCCAGTGCATGTCGTCAAGGGTGCGACTGGTCACGTTGAAGTCGCCATCCGTCACCCGCTCGAGCACCTTGAGGTCGTCTGCGATGGACTTGTCGAGAACCTGCCAGCGTCGGCGCAGAAAGGTCGAGCTGACCGCTTGAACGATGTTCTTCGTGGGATGGCCGATGATCCCATCGATATCCGCCCTGGGATCTTCCGCAAGCGTCTTCGACTGGCCCGACTCGATGTTCACCAGCTTCAAGGCAGCCGTGTTTCGCCCGCGGCTGTCGAACATGAAGAGATTCTTCCCCGAGTCGTCAAGAAAGAGCGGGCTGGTCGTCAAGGTGTCCGTGGCAGGGATCGTGGTGAACAGCGTCCAACTGCCGGGGTCGGTCGCCTTGTGGATCTCGGAACCGCCGTCCGGTGTCATCTTGACGGCGAAGTGGATCTTCAGATCGTCCTCTGAAAGATACCCTGCATACCCCTCGTTATTCTCGAGGACCAGTGATATGTCACCGGTGGTGATGTTGACACGGTGGACATCGTGGAACTGGGGATTCCGGTTGTTGATACGAACCAGAATCTCCTCGGGATAGTCCTCGCTGACCTCCTGCACGCGGGCAGCCACACCCTCGAATGGGGTCAGGTCGCGAATCTTGTCGGTGCGAAGATCGACGCTGTAGATGTGCCAGTTCTCGTCACCGTCGGTGTCCTGCATGTAAATGATATGGTTGCTGGTATACGCCCAGAAGTAGATGCGGATTCCACGGTGGGTATCCTTGGTGACGGGTTTGGCAGCCTCGGGCTCGCCGACCGGGCCAACCCATACGTTTAGAACACCATCCACCGGTGCCAGGTAGCTAATCTGCTTGCCGTCGGGGCTCAACTGGACGCCGGCTTTGTCGGGGTTCCCGAAGAGGACGTCCCTTGGGATCAGCGGGGGTTTCTCCCCGGCGTTTGCCGGGTGCTGCACGACTGTCACTCCCGCCATCATCGCGATGGCGGCGAGGAAGGTGACATGAAACTTGTGGATCGACACGGTCTTCTCCTTTTGATGCTCGCTACATTTGCCTCGCGGTTGGCAGTGCCGGCCACACCCCGCCACTGCACCTATCGTAACGGGCTGATTGTACATCCTCGATAAGCGGATTCGGACAGTCCACACGGTTTTCGACAACACCATACATTACAGACAAATCGGGAATTGTCGCGGGCGATGCTCTCATGTTATGTTCATGGTCGGCGGCATTAGCGACAGACGATAAAGCATCTGAACACTCAGTCCGCACGCACCCCCTTGCATTCCCCCTGCTGGAGATCAGGAACTAAGGACCAGGCCGCGGGGGAGAAAGGGGGAGACGAAACAGGAAGGCGAAACGGCTCTACCCTGAGCACAGCCAACTCCGCCATTCAAACGCACAGGCCCTGCCCGCCTGTTAACGCCGGCCGGTCATCAACGGGTCAGGTGACAAGCCGGCCGCCACGCATTCGAGCTGTCGCGGGTCCTTGCCCGGGCTATTCACGGCCTGCCGGTGGGGTGGATTTGAGTTTTGACGCCGCGGTGGGCGTGGCGTCTTGATGCCTGGAAAGGTGAGTTAAGCATAAGAACCCACGTTCTTTCCATCGAAAAAACCGGATTGTCAGAAAGTTGTGTGACGAGTTGGGCACCACGGATGTGGGTTGACTTTGCGGCATAACACATTTCGAAAAGTGTAGTGGCACTTTCGGAGGGGCAGTTGACGGCAGGATGATTTCCCGTAAGTGCTTTATTTACATGAGGTTACTGAATGGAGCCAGCGAGACTCGAACTCGCGACCTTCTGCATGCCATGCAGACGCGCTCCCAACTGCGCCATGGCCCCAGCCAGCTCGATTATGTCCCGACAAGACCGGCCATGCAACTCCCTGTGGTCCAACGCCCATCGCAGGACGTCGCCGAGCAGAACCGACGGATCACCCCACTGATTCGGCCGGTCCGCGTAGCCTTGTGGTCCTGCCGAGTTCCAAAGACAGCCCGACGCTGGGACGCAATGGTCCGTCCGACCGTGCTGTGTTAGAATCCAGGCGCACGAAGTCAAAACAATGGTTACCCGAGCGGATTCTTCTGTGTTATGACAGGCGAAAGTGGAGCCAAGGCAACTCGGTACGCCTGCGAGCGGTGCTGGTTCCACCGGCACGCGGATCGCAAACCGACCTCGCTGATCGCCCGTTTGTGGCGATGGCACACAAAGTGGTGCCCAGGTTGGAAAGCCTATCAGCGATCCCTTGCCCATGAGTCCACCGGTGCCAAGCAGCAGTAGGCGGTCAAACCGGTCGCTTGACGCGGCGACGTCTGGCAATCGGTAAGCCTTGGCAGATCATTCGTTTGCATTTGAGGCAGTGTGATGTGGCCAGTCACTCCAAGGCGACCCCAAGCGTTTGGAAGAGACTCGTGCCATGCAAATGACAGTTGCTGACATTTGTTCGGTGTCTGCGACAGCTATTCGAGGGGCCGAACGTCAGTCGTGAAATCACAAGCCAAAGAAGACGAGACAAAAGGCCTAAGGAGCCCGAGCCCGACAAGGGTGAGGCAGCCCATCGTCTCAGCCCGGGCTCCATGCCCACTGAGACGGAGTCACCCCTATGAAGGGAAATCCGAAGTGGGTCTGAATGGCCTCGGACATTCTATGCGAAGAGGCTTCGGCAAGCAAACGTGATGCTCAAGGACGACACTATCGTGTCGCTCCGGATTGCGAGGGGTATTGGGCGATCTTCTCGGACGTTGCACGGGCCTGCGATGCCTTCGCGACCCGGCGAGGAAGGCGGGCTTCATGTTTGGAGAACCCACATCGTCGATCTGACACGCGCCGTCCGGGTGATCAATGCACCCTCGAAACTGGCCGTTTGGCCCACGCGGCGGACGGGTAACGGTGGCCCCGGCGCGGCGCGTTGGATTCCGTGCTTGCCGCCAACGCTGCATTCGAGAACTTGCCATCCCGGACAAAGAGGAGGCGTCTCGCGAGATAAGGCGCTCTGCACCGCCTACATACAACCCGATTGTGCCCCATTCCGAGACACTAACCGCGTACATGCGTTTTCGATAGCGCTAGCCGAGATTCACCGGTCCAGTGGCATCGGTCGAGGCTTATGGCAGCGTGGTCGGGTGATCCAGAGCAGCCCGCGTCAGGCCCTTGAGGATGGCGGCGTCCAAGCGCATTCTCGATGATCAGCGGGCCGGTTTCGTTGCGATCTTGCCTTCGCAGCCCATCGCTGATCTGCGAGACTGCGTCGGGACACCGCTGCCGAGGGGATGCTGCTGGGCCGAAGCGAAAGGTAGCTCTGCTCCTCTTCCCGAACGCTGTCCGACATGGGAGGCTCCGCTCTGAGAACAGCAACTGGTCGAGCCCAGATCCCGGGTTTACGGACCGGGACTGTGCGGTATACTCAAGAGGGTTGGTTCGTCGAACGAGGCACGTATCAGACCTTGGTAGCCCAAGTCTAGATCGTCTTGCCGAGATCGCCTTCCCGCCTTTGGAGGCCGTAACGTTGGTCGCTTTGAAAACGAATCTGGCGGCAAACCCTGGAGTCGGACGAGGCACCAACAGGAGATTGCGATGGGCAAAAAGTTGTATATCGGAAACCTAGGCTATGACGTCTCCAGTTCCGATCTGGAGGCAATGTTGTCGGCGCATGGAACTGTCTTGAGCGCAGAGGTGATCAGCGACCGGACGACCGGCCGGAGTAAGGGCTTCGGATTCGTGGAGATGGAGTCTGCCGAAGAGGCTGATGCGGCAATCGCCGCGTTGAACGGCCAGCCCCACGGCGGCCGAACGCTCACGGTAAACGAAGCCAGACCGCGGGCACCACGCGGCGGAGGTCGCGGTGGTTACGGCGGTGGTCGCCGAGACCGCTATTAGGCAACCACCCCGCACCAGCGACGGCGAGAGCGTTGTTCGAAGCGGGCTTCCTCCCGCACTTAGGCCATGTGAAGGGGTACTCTATGCGCGCTGCAGGCAGCTTTCAGCATAGCGCCCCGTCAGGGATATCCACATTCCCGTTCTGCCGATACGGGGTATACCGACGCCGCGACCTTGCAGCAATGGTCGCGTTACGCCAATTGGTGCGCGTTGGTCCAAGGTCGCGGTTTAAGGTCACCGGCAAGTCACTCCCGTTTTCTCTCTGGGGCGCACGATACCAGACGCAAAGGGGTCGTCTGCGGTTGAGCTCGCGGGTGAGATTGAGTGCGATCACATTGCGGACACGCTGTTATAGCCCGATGTAGGAATGAAGCTTCCGCTGGTGTATCGTGCGCCCGACGTGCGGCGACGCGGGTGACCGTGTTCGTATTGCTCAAGGTCAGCGGATGTGCTGTCGCACTCTGCAAGCGTAGGCAGTTCCAGGACGTTGCATATTGCAAGCAGGGTGCTGCTGGGACGTGAGAGGCGGATCCCTATAACCTGTTTAATAACAAGTAGTTACGTCTTACGTGCGTTGTGCCAAAGAGAACGGCGCATGCTTTGCACCCAACCTCCTCAGCCAGCGAACGTACCGGCGTGATGAGCCTTTGTCGGGGTTCGAGAAGTGAGACAAACTCGATGCTCAGGCAGCCGGGGGACACGAGGATACAGACAAAAACGACGACGAGCCAACGGTCGCCTACACGGCGCCTTCTGACGCTCGGTCATCCCTTCCAGTGTATCACGACGCGGCTTCCGCTCATCAGTTCTGGTGTCATGCTCGGTGATAAATGCGGAGACCGCGCTTGGCGACAGGGATCGAATCCGAAGAGAGGACCATGAAACGTGCTTGGGCAGGACAAAGGCATCACGCGAAGGGACTTCATCCGCTTGGCAGGCGCGTCCGGTGTTTCAGCAGGGCTCTTCCTACCCGGGGGCTGTCGTGATCTCCCATCTGAACTGAAACGACTAGGCCGAAAATCGCGTGCCGACGGACGCAAGGTGATTGTCCTCGGTGTGGACGGGATGGATCCGCGTTTGTGCGAGCGGATGATGAACGCTGGTCAGCTTCCCCACCTCAGGCGTATGCGCGACGCCGGTGGGTATCGCCGGCTGGGTACGAGCATTCCTCCGCAAAGTCCCGTTGCTTGGGCCAACTTTATTACGGGTGCAGGTCCGGGCGTACATGGCATTTTCGATTTCATCCATCGCGACCCCAAAAAGCAATGCGCACCGTACTACGCTGCGGCTGAGACCATCGGAGGGCACGCGGGATGGCAGATCGAGGACTACACGGTTCCGCTAACGTTCTGGCCATTCAACCATCAACCTGCCCAGACGGTGCTGCGTCGCAACGGCACACCGTTTTGGGATTATCTCGATAAAGCTGCGATACCTTGCTGGATTTACGACATTCCATCCAATTATCCTCCAAGCCCCTCGCGTCACGGACATGTTCATTGTCTGAGCGGGCTGGGAGTCCCGGACTTGCTGGGAGGGTATGGCACGTATCAGCATTTCTCCGAAGACACGTTCAGGCTCAAGAAAGAAGCAGGCGGAATGCGCAAGCCGCTTGTGTTCAAGAACAACGCGGCTGTCGCGAGCCTCACGGGACCGGAGAACACTTATCTAACGAAGCAAAAACCCGTCGAGATTGATTTCAAGGTGTATCGCCATCCGACGGACCCGACTGCCCGCATTGAACTGCAGGGGCGGACAGTTGTATTGAGAGAAGGTGAGTGGAGCAATTGGCACAAAGTCGACTTTGAGCTCACCATGCCACGCTTCCTGCCCGACCACCACGTCAGTGGGATCGTCCGCTTTTACCTGCAAGAGGTGCGACCCAACTTTCGCCTCTATGTGACACCGGTCAATATCGACCCATCCGATCCGGGGGGACAGAAGATCACGGAACCAACGGACTTCATTACCGAGGTTTCAGACGAACTCGGTCTCTTCTATACGACCGGATTTCAGGAGGATCACAAGGCACTGTCAAACAAGGTTTTTTCCGATGAAGAGTTCCGACGTCAAGCCGACTATGTGCTCAAGGAACGTCTTAACCTGTTGGACTTTGCCTGTGAGCAGTACGAGGAAGGTCTGTTATTTTTCTACTTTTCGAGCACGGATCTGCAGGCCCACATGTTCTGGTGGGACTCTGATCAGACGCACCCCGTTCGGTCGGCAACAGATGCCAGGGGATATAACCAAGTTATTGTCGACCTCTACGACAAGATCGACAGCATCGTCGGGGAAATCTGGGAACAGTATGGCGACGAGGCGACCATCTTTGTCATGTCCGACCATGGTTTCTGCAATTTCCGCCGTCAGTTCAACCTCAACACGTGGCTTCGCAATAATGGCTATGTAGGGCCGTCCACCTGCGACTCCTTATTGGATCCGCGCCGTGGTCGACTGGTTGACTGGAACAGGACCCGAGCTTATGGGATTGGACTGAATGCTCTATACCTAAACCTCAGCGGGAGGGAACTCGAAGGGATCGTCGAGCCACTGGAACGGAGCGCGCTTTTGGACGAGATTGCGGAGAAGCTCCTGGCTGTGCACGACCCGGTGAATGGTGCCCCTGTGATCGCGAGCATCCACCGAAGTGAGGAGGCGTACTCCGGGCCACTGGCGTCCGCGGCGCCGGATTTGATCATTGGCTATCATCGAGGCTACCGGGCCTCGTGGGCTACGACGCTTGGCGACCTCACCGACGACGTGATCAGCGACAATGGATCGGCGTGGAGCGCCGATCATTGTATGGCTACCCATCTGCTGCCGGGTGTGATCTTCAGCAACAGACGCATTGTCAAAGATCAACCGTCGTTGGTTGATCTTGCACCAACCATTCTGGGAGAGTTTGGCATGGTGCCACCGTCAACGATGGAGGGTAGCAGCCTCTACGGAGACGCGACAACGGAGACGGTCTAGCAGTTCAGGCAGTCGCCAGATCACACCGTAAACTCCCAAGCACAGACGTATCCGGTGCCATGAATGCGATCGGCTGGACACTGAAGGCAGCGTGTCCGGATCCGAGGGTCGATGGTCTCTGCGGACTTCGTGTATTCTCCGGTGCCGAGAGGTTTGCACGGGAAATCGGTAAGGCCTTTGCGCCGCCGTGCGCTTTGAACCCGGCAGGTGAGCATCTTGAAGATGAGCGTGTTTTCGTCGGGCCGCTGAATGGTCTGTGGGTAGACCTCGGCGTTGTATAAAACCCAGCCTGTGGCGGGCGGGAGTCTTGAAATCTCCCGGCGAAGCGCGTTCGTTTGCGGCCCGTCCGCCGGCGTTGGCAAACCTCACGTTGCGTGAATTCTGCCGACTACACGGGAGCTCCGCCGACCCTTACGTCCGAATAGTGGCCCGCAAACGCGATCTCGGTGCTGAAGAGAACTACTCCGCTGCGTTGCCCATATTGACCGGTCGTTGGGGGGACCTTGTAGGTGATTGTAGCGTGTCACCGTGCGCGGAGCTGGACGGGGTCGTGGACTTCATCGACGTCGCAGCGATCATCGTGGATAAGTTCCGAAATCTTGCACATGCGCCCCAGCAGGCCCGTGCGGACATCGCGGAGAATCGGCTGGACACACGGATCGATTTCATCGACATCTCCTGGGCGGTGGCCGCCTTCCGTGGTTGGGGCTATCCATTCGACGGCCGGGTTCCGTGCAAGTCATCGACGGTTGCCAACTGGCAATTGGGGATCGGGGATTGACGATTGGGGATTGCGGATTGGAGATTATCGCATTGGGGAAGGACGGGTGCATTTTTGGCCTCAAAGAGGCGATCAGGTGTTGCAGGGTGCTTTGTGTTCGCCGCTTCGGGCTGGTTATTGAGTCGGTCCTTGCGGCACGTGCCTCCGGCGCGGTACAATCCACGTGTTACCGTTCACTTTTGGCGTCAAATTGTAGGAGCGAATTACGATGTCAGATCATTTCCGATTGACAGCCGTTGTGTGCGCATTTGCTGGAGCCCTCGTGGCGACGGTTCCGGTCGGTGCAGCCATTGCAGGCGTCGGGGTTGGCGTAGATTCGAGCGTGCGCCTTCATTCGGTTAGCGATCAGGCGGACAGACAGGACGATCCCGGAGCGTGTTGCGATGCCCAGGTCGGAGGATGCACGGTCGAAATGCCTTCGGTTTGCGAGGGCGCAGGTGACGTCTTTCTGGGGATAGGGACGCTGTGCAACGTCTGCGTCGGCGGCGACAACGACGGTCGGGATTGTACGGACGCAAACGATTGTCCGGGTGATCCGCCTGGGACCTGCGAACCGCGTCCAGAGTGTGCGACCGGAGCATGCTGTGGCATCTACGGCATTTGCCGGGAGATCATAGCCCCGGATACCTGCGATCCAAGTGAGAACTTCCTGGGCTTCGGAACTGACTGCGATCCGAATTGCTGTGAGGGGCCCTCGTCTTTCTACACGGGTGGCGACAATTGTCTGATAGCCACACCGCTGATCATCAACGTGCCTCCCTACGGTAGTCCCCCAGTGACGCTGACCGTCACTGGGAATAACTCAACAGCGACGTTCAACGATTCGGACCTGAGGTGTTCCTACCCGTTCGGTTGGCCTGGCAGCGGTCCTTCGCTGTGCACGACGGACGAGGACTGTGAGGATCTGTGCATGGGTGGAATGAACCCCGATCCGTGGCAACCCTGTGTCGTGGATGACGACTGTCCTGATCCTTTCGAAGGTGCATGCAAGCCCGGTACCTGCCGCCCGATGGTATGTGCCCCAGAGCCCTTTGACCCGGAGGGGGCGATTCAAGATCCGGGCTGGTGGGAGTGGATCGACATCCTGGATTGTGCCCTGTTGCGGATTGACTTCTGCTGCACCGACGTGGACGGTGACCCCTGGCGACCGGTCTGGGGCGCCTTGTTTGAGGGTTGTCCCTGTCGGACGGCCTATTCGCCCGTCCCGGTCGAAGCGCCGGTTGGTTCGGGGCGTGGTACGACGGGTTTCGGACTCGGTGCACCGTTCTGCGACGACGGTAATGCATGGTCAACGTACCGCGTCGGTCCGGGTGATTTGTTCTATCCGATCTACTCCGCACCCGCCGGGACGGGGGCTGTTCCTCCGGGTGCCACGTACCAGTTGCACATCACCGCCGGGGCGTGCCCGGACGCACCTTGCTGCGTGGGTGATATGTGTGTGTGGGCGAACGAGCCGGAGTGCGCCGATCTAGGCGGTTACTGGCTGTACGGAACGACCAGTTGCGGTATGCAGCCTGATTGCGATCTGCCTGACTGGGACAGCCCGTGTTGCACGGGTTCGTGCTGCACCGAGGAGGACGGGTGTAGAGATGAGGTCCCAGGCGAGCAGCCGATGACCAAGTCGGACTGCGACATGTTGGATGGACGTTTTGTTAGCGGCCCGCAATGCGACGATGAACCGCTGCCGTGCCCGACTTGTGAGATCGCCGGTGACAACAACTGTCAGTTGCCGATCCTCGGTACGGCTGGCGCTAACTGGGCCACGTTCAGCGATCGGTCGCTTATGCCCAACGGTCCGCTTGGGGCGGATGACTTCATCTCGCAAGGTGACGTGATCTCGGCCGTCTGCACCTGGGGTACCTACATGGACGTCCGTTACTGCGGGACCGATACGGATCCCAGGTGTGACTGCGAAGAGGACGTCACAGATAACTTCCTTGTTCGCGTGTACGAGGACCTGAATCGCCTACCGGGTCCGTTGCACGGTTTCTCGACGGTCAATCCCGAGAACGTTATTAAGGGACGGGTCGCGCACGGGAATTACACGGGGGCCTGCGCGTCGCAGCTCCCCTGTACGGGATTGTGGGAATACCAGTTGCCGCTCGACACAGCGATCACCGGTCTGGTTCCGGGGCAGATTTACTGGATCGAGATTTCGAACAACACGCTCGAATCGCAGGATTGTGGTTGGCACTGGCTGCGGACGGAGAACGTGACAAACGGCTACAGCGCGCATGGTATCAACCTCGACACGCCAGAAAACGATGCGCCTGGTGCGGGTGGTAATTACGGCAACGACGCCGAGCGAAACAGCGAGCGAAGTCCTGGCAATACGGCCACGACTGATTTCGCGTTCTGCCTCGACATGAACATTACCGCTCCGCCACCCGTCTATGGCGGCTGCTGCACATGTCCGCCTCCGGATGGGGACAACACGTGCACGCCGAACACGGAATATGCCACTTGTCGTCTCGACGACTGGGACTACAACAACGCCGCCTGCAGCACGGCGTGTGACGTGAACAACCCCCCGCCCGGGGATACTTGTACGGACTACGACTTGGTCATCGTCGGCCAGCCGACATACACGTACGAGTTTGACAACACGTGCAGTGACACCGATGGACCAAATCAGGAGAACACGTGGGACAATGCGCTGCAGAACTGCGGGTCTGACATTTGGATCCATTACGTCGCCCCGCTTGATGGGCAGTTCTACGCCCATATGTGTGCAACCGGTAACACCAACAGCACGTACGACTCGTTCATGGCTGTCTACAGGAATCCGAATGATCTGACAGAGTGTGCGTGCCCAACGACTCAGGCTCCGAATCCCTGGTGTATCTCCTCCAGTGACGAAGGCTGCAACGGTTATGCCGACGGTGGCGACGGGAAAATGGAAAACCCGATCGTTGTGGCTGCGGGTGACTGCCTCACGGTGCGGGCGATGGGCTTCGATGGCGAGCAGGGCAAGGGTACCGTCCACATGGGCGTGGTCGAGGCCGCGTGCACGCTCACCGAGCCACCGCTCCCCGATCCAAGGGTAGGTGACTTCGGCTATGGCACGCGCAACCGCTACCTATCCTTCCAGACGGGCAGCGCCGGGCTGATTGAGGCGATGAAGGTCACCCTTGTTAGCCTGCCCCCGCCGTACGACGGATACAACGGCGACGAGTGGTGGGTCGGTCCGCCCCAGGCCATAACCGAGGCGTCCGGCAGCAACGGGATCCCGCCCAACCCGAACCCACCGCCGCATTTCTGGGCGGCGACCCTGCAATGCGGTACGCCGTACTACGACGACTGGACCCAGTATGGCATCGTGCACGTGTATCACGACGGGATCGTCCCGGGTGCTGCCTACCACGTGCAGGCGATCTCGGACGACTGCAACACAAACGATCCAGATAGCTACTCGACGCCGCTGACCATCAACACGAGTAGGGCAGGTGACATCGTCGGCAACAGCGGTTGCCCCGTCGTCCCGTGCGACCCACCGCAGGGTGTGATTAACTTTGTGGACATTTCGGCATGCGTCGAGAAGTTTAAGAACACGCCAATTGCGCCGCAGAAGGCACGGGCGGACGTGATTAACACCAACATCGGGGCGCCGCCGCCGGATCAAAAGATCGATTTCGTCGACATCGTGGCTGTCGTCAGCTGGTTTGCTCCTCCGTCACCAATAGTTTTACCGGGTCCGCAACAGCATTGCCCCTAGAATGTCGTGTGTCATATGGCGAGCGATTCGGAAACTCACAGGGGGCAGGCGACCCGGTCCCCGTGTTGTGGGCCGACCGGCGGATGGCCGCCGGGTTCAAAAATCGTGGATGGGCAAGGAACAAGGGCGGGTAACGCGTTGCGACTTCCGGACGGCGAGATTGGGTTCGACCGACCAAAAAAAGTGCGCGATGGCGTGTCAGATTTCGCCCATTCATGCCAAAACACCTTTGAATTATCGGTCTTGCTGTGCTATAAGGAAACGTCGGTTCGCCGAAGACAGGTCTGAGCCGTCGGCGCGCCGAGTTTGGGGGCTGTTCCGACTCAACAAACGGCAAGCCACGCTACCGGTGAACG
>CAYOQG010000176.1:0-12102 GCA_964405925.1 uncultured Phycisphaeraceae bacterium
ACGTACGGATCTGTGCGGGGGGTGGCCCGAAAGGGCCATTCCTACCGCGACGGGATGAAGGCGGAAGAAAGCAAGAAAGAACTTTGCCGCCCAACTCACCGGGACATGACGTTCCGATTACGGAGCATCTCGACCATGACCGGGACCAGATCGCAGGATGCCTACGGGCGTGCGCTTGTCGCGCGTCACCCTACGGACACAAGTCGTAGTTGACGCCTAGTGGGACATTCTCGCTGCAGGCGCCTGGCACCGTGCAGGTGGGATCAAAGCAGGGATTGCCGATTCCCGCGGCTTGCCCCTGGAAGTAACCCGGCTGACAGTCGGACAGTATCGTCCCGCAGGGGTCGAAGTAGGTGGTCAGGGTGACCAGCCGGTCATCGCACGACTCGATAAAACCGAGGAAAAAAGCCCCACCCAAAAGCACGGCAGCAAGGGCATGCGTCGTACGCTGTCGAAGAGGTCTACGGAAAGTCATGATTCAACGTTCCTTCGTGGTTTTCCCGCCGGAAACCGGCCCTGGGAAGATACATTCACGATTTCTTGGCTTTGAACCAGCAGGCCATAACCAGGGGCGTCCGTGGTGACCGTGAGCAACACAAGCACATCGATTGCGCCCGGTGATGCCGTGCGGTTCAGCTTGCTACGGTGAACCGCAGTCGATGAGGAAACCGCCTAGCTCCAGTGTGCCGCCGAGCGCACCATTGCAATCGAAGATGAAGCCAAAATCAGCGGCGGTCATGGCGGTTTTCACCAGGTACGGCAAGCACCCCGTGCCTGCACCAACCGTCAGGTACGCACCCCCCAGCACGATACCCATCCAAGTCAGCATTCGACGCGTGCGAGAACGCATCCGTTAGCTCCCAAGTAGCAAGAGGAAAGCCGGGCGGAGCAGGTTCCACCCAAGCCGTCGGCGGTGTCGCATCCCACGGCTATCAGAAGTATAGGCGTGGAGCACACCGGTCGCAAGGGCGCCTGTGAGACCCGTCGGACCACAGCGCCATCGGCGCAAACGAGGCTATATCGCACCCAGGTGTATTGTCGGCTCGGGGCAAATGTCCGGACAAGTGCAGCGGCCCGGCCGATCATCCGAGCACTGCGGTGATCTGACCGCGACCGACGGGCTCTATGAGGCCCTTCTCGGTGATGAGCCCACGGATTAGCTCCGCGGGTGTTACGTCAAAGGCCGGAGAGTAGCACGGGACGTCGGCTGGGGCCGTGAGCCGGCCGAATCCGCGTCGGATTTCTTCCGGATCCCGCTGTTCGATCGGAATCGCGTCGCCGCCGTCGAGCGACAGGTCGAAGGTGCTGCTTGGGGCGGCGATGTAAAACGGGATGCCGTGGGCCCGGGCGAGGGTCGCCAGGCTATATGTCCCGATCTTGTTGGCGGTGTCTCCGTTGGCGGCGATCCGGTCCGCACCCGTGATCACGAGGTCGATGCGGCCCTGTCCCATCAGTGAGCCCGCCATGCTGTCGCAGATCACAGTCACGCTGATCCCGGCGTGCTGGAGTTCCCAGGCAGTCAATCTCGATCCCTGTAGCAGAGGACGGGTCTCGCCGACATAGACGTGGAATGGTCGGCCAGCCTCGCGGGCAACGTACATGGGAGCGAGAGCGGTGCCGAATTCTGCCGTTGCGAGCGATCCCGCGTTGCAATGCGTCAGGAGATTCATGCCCGGTTTGATTAGGTGCTGGCCATGCTGACCGATCGCCCGGCACATCGCGGCGTCCTCGTCACGGATTCGCTTGGCTTCATCGAGGAGGGCATGCTTGATGGCGTCGAGATCGTCGGACGCAACGGATCGAGCGCGGCCTCGGATCCGATCCAAGGCCCAAGTGAGATTGACCGCAGTCGGGCGTGCGGTCGCCAGGTAATCGCAGACTTCGTCGAGTTGGCGGAAGAGCCCCTCGCGATCGGGTTTGGCGTAATCGCGAACGCCGAGCACCGCCCCCATGGCGGCCGCGATCCCGATCGCCGGTGCCCCGCGGACGCGGAGCCGACTGATCGCATCCCGGATCGACTCCTTATCGCGGCATTCGAGCATGGCCAGCTCAGCGGGCAGGCGCGTCTGGTCGATCATCGAGACGAAGCCGTGAAGGCCGCCGATCCATTCGATTGTCCTAGGAAGTCGCGTCGTACTCATTACCCGAGACCCGCCGTGGCCTTTCCGTTCTCACCGCCCTGTGGTCCCCCCTTAGAGGGGGGACGGCCGAGTGACACTGTAGCTCCCCTCCTTGGTAAGTCGTAGATCCCGACTTGTCGGGGGAGGGGTGGGGGAGGTTCTTCATCGGTGTCAGACCCCCCTTCAATCCCCCCTTAGCAAGGGGGGACGGTCGTGTGCCACGCCACTGTTTTCCGAGCAGTGCCCCATCTTGGGTGGCATGGGTCCGGCGAAGCCGGCCCCATGGCCCGTACTGGGTACACCTAGACACCCTTCGCTCATCGAGGGATCGAACCTGCCTCACCGGTCCACCACTGGCGGACAAGCCGCCAGTGCCACCCACACGGTGTGGGCGTAGTCTAACGGATTTTCTTTTGGAGTGCCTTGTTTTTGGCTTCGACCTTTTTGGCTTGGTCGGCCTTGAACGCTCGGAACGCAGCCGCGAGCTTCTCGTCTTTTCGAGCCAGGATTTGGACGGCCAGAAGGGCGGCGTTCTTTGCCCCGGCTTCACCGATGCTGACGCAGGCTACGGGGATCCCGGGCGGCATCTGAACCGTCGAAAGCAACGCGTCCAGACCTTGCATGGCTCCACTGACTAGAGGTACCCCGATCACGGGCAGTGTCATGCGAGCGGCGATCGCACCGGCCAGGGCGTTCGACATCCCGGCTGCCGCGATGATGACCTCGAAGCCATCCTTCTCAGCCGAGCTGGCAAACTCGCGGACACGATCGGGGTTCCGATGCGCGCTCATGATCTCGACATGAGGCTCGACGTCGAACGCCCGAAGCTGCTCGACGCACTTCTCCATCACCGGCCAATCGCAATCACTTCCGAATACAACGGCTACTTGTCGATCCGGCATTGCGTGCTCCGTGTGCGAGGTCAAAGGAGGGTGAATCTTGCCGACACCCGGGCCGGCAACGTCGCCAACACGTCATCGTCCGAGGTCGGCGAGGAAACCACGTCGCTGCACTTTCAGGGATCCTACAGATACCGAGAATACGCTGGGCTTCCGCGCCTTCTCGACGTTTTGTACGACTGCAGGCCACGCTTTAATAATCTTCCAAGCTTGGTCATGCCACGGCAGTTTGGTCCACCCTTTTTCCAGCAGCACGAACGTGAGATCTGCTTCTTGTAGAGCCGCTAACTCAGCAGACCTCTGAAGAATACGACCGTCCCCAGCCAAGATTGCCGGCTTTGGGCTCCACGTGCCCAGTTCCTCAATCCAACGGCGATCCGGAGTCCCCTGTTCAAAGTAGTCTTTGTGGGCGCGTATCTCGTGCCGCCGATCAAAGACTTCAAGTAGCTCTGCGAACTTAGCGGGAACGCACTCATCCGTAAAGAAAATCACGCGGCTTTTTGGCGGTTGTAGCAGCGCTCGAACTCGACGGCGTTGCGGACATCTGATTCGCCGACATTAAACAAATCAGCGACAAGTTCAGCATCTTGGCGATTGGCCTGGAATGCGTTGGCAAGAACGAAAGTAGTGATCCCCGTGGGCGCAACAACAGGTTTCCCGAAGCTGACAGCCGGGTCAATCACCACGCCGTCAGCGATACGCCACCGCCTCGCCATCCGGTCAGCTTCGTCGTACTCAACGCGCATTAGGTGCTCGCGCACGTGCAGAAAGAACTGCTGGTTCGTAACAATCTCGGTCAAGGTTGCGTCACCAAGCTGATTGGCAGCGAAGATGAAAATCTGCTTGCCGTCTGTGTATAAGTCCCGGTGACAGAATGGGTGTCGTGTCTCAAGCCGTTTCTGGAGGATCGTGTAAGCTGCGCGCACTCTCTGCATGCTCACTCTAAAACCGCGGAACTGTGCAGCTACTAGCACGTCGATCAGGTCGAGAAAGCTGACAGCTTGGGTGCTGTCGATGGGGCGGTAGTCGCTCTTGAACACGGGTCCCTTCCCTAGGCCGTCATAGTGTCCCTTGAACCAGGCGCGCACGCGGCTTGGGTGCAGCTCCGTGTACCGTGCCACTTCCGGAAGGGTATAGACACCGTCACCGAGCGAGGGTTTGTGCTGTAATTGGTCAGTTTGTGTGACCATAGTGCGCCTCGCTTTCCTGTTTCGGACATAGTATTATACGCGAACACGGTTCTCATCGGCAAACAAACACGGGTCCTGGGACTCGTGTCGGGCGGTTTTAATGAGGTATAGCACGTCATTAGGCTGCACCCTAATGGAAGTCCCGCGACATTCGAGGGAGCTCGGCCAGGGCGGTGGACAGGTTCGAGAGGCGGGACACTTGGAGGTGGACGACTTGGCCTTGGCGTTCGACGCGGCCCTGGGCCACCAAAGCGGCGGCGCCGTAGGCTTCTGCGCGGTATTTTTCGTAGATGTTCGGGCGGATGATGAGGTTGGCGACTCCGGTCTCATCCTCCAGGGTGCAAAAGACGATGCCTTTGGCTGTCCCGGGTCGCTGTCGGACCAGGACCAGACCCGCCACTTTCAGCCATTGTCCCTGTCTGACATGCTTCAGGGCTCTCGCTGGCTGCACGTTCAATTTCCTCAGATCGTCGCGGATCAGCGAGATCGGGTGAGCGTTGAGCGATAGGCCCATCGTCTCGTAGTCGGCTACGACCGTCTGGGTCAGCGATTGCTTCGGAAGTTCCAGGTTAGCTTCAATCGGTTCGCGGCCCTCGAAGATCGGGGGATCGTCGCCCAAGGCAAGCACTTGCCACAAAGCTTCGCGGCGGTCGAGTCCCGAAGCTCGCTTCATCTTCGTGTTTCGCTCAACCCCCCTCTTTCCCCCCTTACTAAGGGGGGATGAAACGGAGGGTGTTCCCCCTTTGACGGGGGGTGGAGATGCGGGGTGTGTTGGTTTGCATTTTGAGTCCGCGCGGGCTGAAGCCCGCGGCTCAGGGGAGTAAGGATGTCCAAGTGATTGCATGGCATCGGCAGCAGCCAATCGCGCTAGTGTCGCATAAGAGGCACCGGATCGACGGGCCAGGTCCGCGACGGATGTGAAAGGTCGCTCCCGCTGTGCCCGTTCGATGCCCTCGACCTGTGTCTGCGAGATGCCTTTGACCAGACGCATACCCAGTCGGACAGCGGGACCTGAAAGACCCCAGGAGGACGGATCAGAAATTGACGATTGGGGATTGAGGATTGGGGATTGGGGATTGACGATTGGAGATTGGGGATTGGGGTCTGGTCGTCTTGTTGAACCGAGCCCCAAGCGCGAGCGCGGGGTGTGCGCACCCGTCGCTTGCGCTCCGGGCTCGGATATACCCTTTGTCGCTTCGTCGCGGAGCCTGTCCCGACGCACGTCGGGATCGCTCCGTCGCTCCGTCGCTTCTTCCAATCGACAATCATACCCACTGTAGTTCACATCCACGGGCAGGATCGTGACACCATGTTCCTTAGCGTCGCGTACGAGCTGAGCAGGCTGATAGAAACCCATGGGCAAGGAGTTGAGGATCGACGCACAAAACGCAGCCGGGTGATACCGCTTCAACCAGGCTGAGGCGTAGACCAAAAGTGCGAACGAGGCTGCGTGACTTTCGGGGAAGCCATACTCGCCGAAGCCGCTGATCTGCTCGAAGCAGCGCTGGGCGAACTTTTCGGACAGCCCGTTGGCTCTCATGCCCTTGACGAGTTTTTCTCGAAAGCAATTGATGTCACCATTGCGTCGCCAGGCACCCATCGCGCGGCGAAGTTGGTCGGCCTCACCCGGTGTAAACCCAGCCGCCACAACAGCCAAACGCATTGCTTGTTCTTGGAAAAGCGGCACGCCCAGGGTTCGTTTCAAGGCTTCTTTGATGGCTTCGTTGGGATAGGTGACGGGCTCCTCGCCGTTTCGACGGCGCAGGTAGGGGTGCACCATACCGCCTTGGATGGGACCGGGACGGACGATCGCAACCTCGATGACCAGATCATAAAAACACCGCGGTTTCAGTCTTGGCAACATACTCATCTGTGCCCGGCTTTCGATTTGGAAAACACCGACGGTGTCGGCATTGCAGATCATGTCGTAGACAGCCGGGTCTTCGGGGGGAATGTCCGTGAGGGAGGTAGGGGTAGGAAGCGACGAAGCGACGAAGCGACGAAGCGACGGAGAGGAAGAAAATGGCACAGGTGTTACTTCTTGCCGAGGGCTGAGCGACAGAGGGGAATTGAGCGTCGAAGGAGATTCGAGCGACGGAGGAGTTATTTTCTGTCGAGGGTCTTGAGGCTTCGGATGAGAGCTTGAAGCACGCGATCCGTCTCCGCTTGTAGGTTCTCTAGTTCCTTCGGAATGTGAACAAGCTTTAATTCCTCGACGAGAATAAGTTGCGTTTGCACCTCCATGAGCGATCCTCGGGCGATTCGCAAAAAGCGGAGGTAGTCCGTCCGGCTCTCGCGCCCGTGTCCTTCTGCTATGTTCGAGGGGATCGAGACTGCAGATCGACGCATTTGTACGACGAGCCCGAACCGTTCGGTGTCGGGTAATTCCTTCGTGAGTCGATAAACTTCTTCGGCTAACCGCATCGCCTTCTGCCACGCGATCAGATCTCGAAAAGCCTTCACTTGCATGATCCTTTCTCCTCTTACCCTTCGTCGCTTCGTCGCTTCGTGGCTCCGTCGCTACGTTTCCTGCTCGTTCTTTCTCCCACTGCTTAAGCATCACAAAGCACTTGTGTATCGCTGCAAGCATTCCCAGTGCCAGACAGTCGATCTTGAGGATGCCGAGGGCGTCGATGTCGTCCTTGTCCCATTCGATGAAGGTTCGATCGGGCATGGCCGCGTTTTCGATAGGGACCATCTCGCACAAAGGCCCTCGGGTGATGACGAATCCGCCCACGTGTTGGGACAGATGACGGGGAAAGCCCACGAGCTGATGGACCAGCTTTCGCAGCATACGAATGGTGCGGTCCGAAGGGTCGAAGCCCGTTTCACGCACGAAGTCTTCGGATAGAACGTTTTTGTCCCACCATTCGTGTTTTTTCGCGAGTGCGGCGACGCGATCAAGCGATAAGCCCAGTGCCTTACCGACGTCGCGGATGGCGGAGCGGGGTCGATAGGTGATCACCTCCGCGACGATGCCGGCGTGGTCTCGGCCGTATTTGTCGTAGATGTACTGGAAAACCTCCTCGCGGCGCTCATGCTCGAAGTCGACGTCGATGTCGGGCGGTTCATTGCGCTCGGCGCTGACGAATCGCTCAAAGAGCAGTTCGGCCCGGTCGGGATCGACACTGGTGATGTCGAGGACGTAGCAGACGGCGGAGTTTGCAGCACTGCCGCGCCCTTGGCATAGGATATTCCGCGTGCGAGCGAATTTGACGATGTCCCACACGGTCAAGAAGTACGGCTCATAGGCGAGCTGTTTGATCAGTTCCAGCTCGTGCTCGATTAGCTTGCCCACCTTGCCGGGGATGCCGTGGGGATACCGCTCGCGGGCACCGGCCCACGTGAGTTCTTCGAGGTATTTTGTAGGAGAACGATTGGGTGGGCACAGTGCTTCTGGGTATTCATAGCGGAGTTCGTCGAGGCTGAAGTGGCAGCGATCGGCGATTTCCGCTGTTGTGGCCATTGCGTCAGGGTAGGCCGCGAAAAGGCGCTCCATTTCCTCGATGGGTTTGAGGTGTCGTTCTGCATTGGCGAAGAGTTTTTTGCCAGCCTCTTCGAGTGTGCAATGTTCACGAATGCAGGTGAGCACGTCCTGTAAGAAGCGGCGATTGGGTTCGTGATAATGTACGTCGTTGGTGGCGACCATGGGTATGCCAAGCGACCGAGTCAATTCTGCCATTTGTGCGAGATAGCGATCATCGTCCGCTCCGCCATGCACACCGACGGTCCAATACAACCGATTCCCGAAGATGTCACGATAGGCGTAAATCGGATCTTTTGTGCGCATTTGCAAGCGGTCATTTGCTGGCCTTCCGTGTATTGCAGCGATTAAACCTTCGTTCCATTCAGCGATGTCATCGAGTGTCACCCTGCAGGCTCCTTTGGGCGATCGCAAACGGCCTTGGGTGATGATGCGGCAGAGTCGGCCATAGGCATTACGACCTGTGGCGTAGAGTGTAACCGGTGGTGCGTCGATGGGGGTGATCTCGGCTCCGATGATGAGCTCGAGGTTGCAGGCTTTGGCTGCGAAGTGCATGCGGACGATACCTGCCAGCGTGTTGCGGTCGGTGATCGCTATGGCTGTGTAACCCAGCTCAGCCGCTCGCTGTGCAAGCTCCTCGGGATGGGAAGCACCGCGAAGAAGGGAGAAATTGCTCCGGCATCGCAGTTCGGCGTAGTGTAAGCGTCGCTGGCGGCGGCTGGACAATCCATCACGCCCCGGCGTTTTACGGTTTAGCAGGCTGATCGGATGGGCTCGCTTGATGTAGTTGGGCCTGTCGGGCATTTCAATCAAACCATCCGTGCAGAAACCATTGACGAGTGTCGCGCTGGCGGAAAAGCCAGAAGCGCCGACCTTCCTCGGTTGTTACGCGGTAATAGTCACGTTGCAGGTGGGGGCCTCGCCACCAGCCTGTTTCAATCCGCTCGGGTCCGACACTCTCAGCCACAGGGTGTTGGGCACCACGGTAGTGAAAGGCGATGGGAGGACCGTCCGGCACGATGGCTGTAGCCACTATTTCGATGGGATGGGGTGCTAATCGCAGAGGTCGAGGACCGGGTGGTACGGTTTTGTGCTCCCATTCCTGAGCCGCAGGCGGAACCTGTCCCACGGCTCGGGGGGACGCAGTTGCACCCGTACCCACCAGTGATACATAGCGAAAAGCCCGCTCGGGTTGGTGGTCGCTGACAGGTTCAGGTCTGACGACGGTTTGGGGACCGAGTCGGATGGCCAGTCGATCAAGTAGATCGCCGACTTCCCGTGCGTCACTCGAATCGATGGTGAACAGCTCGTCTTGCCAATCGTCGAGCGGATCGATCTCCTTCGTCCACAGCACTAGCGAATCTGTCGGTGCGGGTAAGTTCAGCTTCTCCAGTGCGACCCTCAGGAGAGAGCCCAAGTGTTTCGTCGATCGTGTGGGTTGTGATAGATCAATGGGGAGCGTGACGGTTCGTGTTTGTGTACCTTGTTCCGTTGGAACGTTCGGGCAATAGAACGTCAGAAACATCCGCCGTACACCGACCATCTGTTGGGAGAGTTTTTCACAAAACCGCTCTAATGCTCGATGGATTGCCTCGGTCAACACATCGATCCGTGTCGTGGCTGCACCGAGATGAATTCGGCTACTTAGTGTCGGTTGTGGCCGATAGGGAGTCAGCACTTCGGGTATATCACCCAAAGCCTGATCGATGCGCTCAAGTAACCCCTCTCCAAACCGTGACCCCAATGCAGATCGCGGCAAATGCAAGAGCGAAGCTACCGTCACAACCCCGACCAGAGCTAGCGATTTCACGGCTTGGGCATCGATTCGCAAAGACCACACGGGTAGGCCAGCTAGATTCGCTGCTATCTGGCCCGGTTTGGAAATCGTGCTGGAGTCCGGATGAGCATGGGCCAGCGCCCAAGCGGCTCCAGGCGTGTCGGCGATGGCTCCGTGGGCGGTGAACCCTTGGTCGTATAGTCCTTCGATGACCAGGTGGAGTAGATTCTCTTCTCCACGAAACAGACGCTCGCAGCCGGTAACGTCGAGGATCAGCGTGTCATCTCCTTCAATATGGACGATCGGTGAGAAGCGGTCAGCCCAGAGGGCGAGTGATTCCAGTTGGCGGCGGTCAGCCGTGGGATTGTCGTGATAGGTGATGAGGTTCGGGGCTATGGCCTTTGCATCTGCCAACGTCTGGCCCGGGTGAATGCCGAGATCATAAGCTTTTTGATCCACATGGGCGATTCGTAATGCTTGGGCATCGGGCATGATGGTGGCGAGTGGATTTCCATTACTGTCACCCCTATGGCACTGATCCGCGCACTGTGGTTGTATGGGTCGAAGACCGACGCCGTACGCTCTGCTACGCAAGCTTCGTAGCCGGTCGCTCGACAGGAATGGGATGTAGAGACCAAGTGCCCGTTTCATGATGCAAATCCACCAAGAGCGGTCCTGTGGGCATCCCTTCCCGAACCTTCAACAGCGTGATGCGGCATACGCGAACGTCGCCGATGATGGGTGGCGTTGATACCCGATACTGAGCCGCGGGTTTCAACCCGCGCGGAATGTCTGTTGTCCGTAACGTTGCATGGATCTGCGAATGCCCGCGCAGGCTAAAGCCTGCGGCTCCGGGGGTGGTCTGGGGGTACGTTTTCAATTCTTCGGTGCTTGTACCTTCGACCAACATCTGAATGGCGGCGAAGCTTTTGACGCGACGAGATGTTGACCTCAGAAGCAAGCCTATGCATCCGCTGCTTTCAGCAGCCAATTGCAAACGCCGTGAAAGGGGCTCTTCCAGATTTGTTAGTGACGCAATCACGGCAGCCACACCCGAGCAACGGAGCACCTGCTCCGTTGCCCAAAACGCTTCTCTTTCAGTCGCAGGGCGAATGATGACGAGGCGATCGAGTGTGAGACCGTATTGCCACGCCGCCGGGGGATAGAAATCCTTTGCCGTGTCGATCAGGACAATGTATCGATGGCCCGTTGAACCCCCCTCTTTCCCCTCCGTCCAAGGGCCGGATCTTTGACCTTGGTAAGGGGGGACGACAGAGGGGTCTTTCTCCCCGCGAGAAGGGGAGATGGTTGATGGTTCTGTAGGGTGGGTTTCACCCGTCCTTTTTGAATGTGCCCAAGCGGTGGCAGGTGGAATCCACTCGACATGCCTTGGATCAGGATGTGAAACTTCTGCCGTGTTGGAATACTGTCGATACCCGACACATCGACCTGCCATGCGCATGGCTAATGCCATCGACCCGACACCGCATCCGTTGGAAAAGATCTCGGTGATCGCACCGCAAGGTAACCCGTTCTGAGGCAGCACGGCGTCAAGTGGTTTCAATCCCGTCGGGACAAATCGCCTCCTCCATCCCGCTCGTCGTGCTCGTTTGTGATGATAGCGCTCCAGCTTGGTTCTCAGTTTGTAAACGACATCGGTAATGTGGGGAGCGTCGCCGGAGCAGAACGTGCCGATACCAGTGTCGGTGTCGGCCTCGTCAGCGCTGCCGTCTAGCTGTAACGGGTGCACAGGAGGCTGGGCCTTGTTTATCGGCACACCTCCCGCGCCGATGTCGATGGTAGCTCTCGACATTGCCTTGATCCTTGGTGCCGTATCACGACTCGATGTGGGAGAAACTCCCTACGTCGTCTGGTGCTTACTAACCGTTCTCCACGCCCACTCCCCCCAACATGCAAACGGTGGACACCGTTGAAAAACGAGCCGTGAGGGTCGTTCCTTGGCGGTGTTCGCGTTCCAGACCCCGATACGAATGGGATTCCTGTCGCTCCCTTCGGTGCTGGGGACAAATGCTCTACCTGTAACTCAGGGCTCACGCCCTGTATGTGTTTAGCGTCCCCCTTGCCGACAGCCGTCGGTCGACTGACCGGGGGGCTGAGGGGGGGGTTTGAGCCGGTTGAAAAATTTCCCCCATCCCCTCCTTATCAAGGAGGGGAGCTACTCCGATGTCCATCGGAATTGCACGCAGACACACTAAACACGTGCTACACCCCAAGCTACGAACGATCGCTCCTTCAAGGCTTTGGCGTCTCCCAATCGATGGGCGAACCAGGCACATTCGGTGTCGTTCCACATTAAACGCGCGTGCGGGTTTTTCGGGTTGAGATACAGCCTCCTTAGTTGTGCGGACCGCGTGAGATTGAGTTTCCCCTCCGTGGTCCCGAGGCGAACCTCCCCTATGGAAGTGTGCCACGGCTAACTCACTTCCTAACATATACCAAACATAATCGGCGGATGCAAGGCTAAAATCAAAGATTTCTCGAAGATGCCAGTCTAAGTCTAAGAACGTGTTTAAAAAGGTCTAAGGGCGCGTCTAAGGGCGCGACAGGTTTTGCACTCTGACAAAAGGTTTTGCACTGGAGGTACATTGCGAGAACCCCCCGTCGCCCGCGT
>CAYOQG010000177.1:0-12082 GCA_964405925.1 uncultured Phycisphaeraceae bacterium
GGTTGATACTGAAACAAGGCCTGGCCGTTACCGTCCTGGGGCTCGGCATCGGAGTTGCCGTTTCGTTGGCGGCGGCGCGTACACTGTCTTCCCAACTCTATGAGATCGGTACGATGGATCCGATTACGCTTGTAGTCGTTCCCCTTTTGTTGGCGATCGTCGCGCTGACGGCGTGCTATATTCCTGCGAGACGGGCGACGAGAGTCGATCCGATGGTGGCCCTGAGATGCGAATGGGAGTGATGAGATGAGGGTACTGTTTCAAGACCTGCGCTACGCGGCTCGCATGTTGGCCAAGAACCCGGGGGCGACGGTGATCGCCCTGATCACCCTGGCCCTCGCGGTGGGAACGGTGGTGTTCGCGCGCCGTGGAGCGGGTCACTCATTGAGTCGCAGCGGTGGTGGCTGCAAGGTACTCCTGTAGCCAGCCCCGGGGTCTGAAACGCTTGTTCCGTGAGGGCGGTGGCTACAGGGGGTTAAGGAGAAAATGAATGTTATTACGACGACCCCTAACGCTTGGAGTCTCCATCCTAGCCATTGGCGTCACCGCGCGGGCAGATGTGATCATCGACACCGTGACCATTGGCAATCCTGGAAACATGGGAGAGCTTTCCGGACAAGGGGTGGGTGGATACGGGCCGGATCGCATCTGTGGCGCAGTGGAATACGCTTACAGAATCGGCAAGTTTGAGGTGACCGCGGGTCAATACACGGAGTTTCTAAACGCCGTGGCAGTGACGGATACGTACGGGTTGTACAACACGGATATGCTGTCGCGGGACGTCGGCTGCAAAATTCGGCGGACAGGCACCCCAGGCAGTTACGTGTATCTCGTGGACGCCGACGAGGACGGTGAGGAAGACGTGGACTGGATCGACCGTCCGGTGAATTTCGTCTCCTGGGGTGACGTTGCACGGTTTGCCAACTGGATGCACAACGGGCAGCCTACGGGCGCCCAGGACCTCGGCAGTACCGAAGACGGGTCTTACTTCCTCAACGGTGCGACAACGAATGAGCAACTCTTGGCTGTTGTGCGTGAGCCACACGCAACGTGGGTGATCCCGTCCGAGGACGAGTGGTATAAGGCGGCGTACCACAAGAATGACGGCGCCACGGGTGACTACTGGGACTACCCGACCGGGACGGACACGGTCCCGAACAACGGGAATCCGGAAGGCGATACCGGTAACTCGGCGAACTACGACGACGGCAACGACCGTACAATTGGGCCGCCTTACCACCGCACGGAGATCGGGTTCTTTGGATTATCGGCTGGCCCCTACGGCACGTTCGACCAGGGCGGCAATGTATGGGAATGGAATGAGGAAGTTCTTTACGGATCATCTCGCGGTAATCGTGGCGGGTCGTTCAGCTCCTATATCATAGGCCTGTACGCCGGAGGACGCTTCAATTTCGAACCGACCTTCGAGTACTACGGCCTCGGGTTTCGTCTTGCCGACGTCTCTGAACCGGAGCCTGTCCCGGCCGCCTCCGTGTGGGGGATCATTGTCATGTCGCTATTGTTGATGACCGTGGGGACATTGATGGTAAGCCGTGCGGCGCGCGCGCGTCCCCTGGGAGCCTGATGATGGGTGCCATAGTACAAGACATTCGTTTTTCCTATCGCATGCTGGCTAAGAACCCCGGCTTTGCGGCGATCGCGATTCTTACGCTTGGCCTAGGCATAGGTGCGACCACAGCGGTGTTCAGCGTGGTCGATGGGGTGTTGTTGCGCCCTATTCCATATGAGGATCCACACGGGACCGTCTGGATCTACCGGACCTGTAAGCCGCTGGCGATTCACCAGAAGAATACGTCGATCGCAACCTACTGGGATTGGAAGGACCGTAACACGGTCTTCGATGACATTGCGCTGATGCGCGGATTTGGTGCCAACATCATGACCGACGGCGGCGCCGAACGGGTCGATGCCGCCGCGGTGACCGACGAATTCTTCTCGGTTCTGGGGGTAGAACCGTTCCTGGGGACGGTTTTAGCACCTAACGGATCCGCACCTGAACTCAATTCGGCGGTCATCAGCTATGGGCTCTGGAGTCGATGCTATGGCGGAAGGCCGGATGTACTGGGGGAAGACATAGTCCTGGACGGGAACAGCCACACTGTCATAGGTGTGATGCCACGAGGCTTTTCTCTCCCGCGTAATAACGATGTGTGGACGCCACTTGCCGTCGAACGTGCGAAGGATAGGCGCCTGGCGAACAACTATTTCGCCATTGCCCGCCTAAGTTCTGGAGTAACCCTGGAGCAGGCTCAGGCGAACATGCGCGCCGTATCCAGAGCTATCGCCCGGGATTATCCGTCCGTATCAGCCTGGAGCACCGATCTGATCACGCTCCAGGAGGAGGCGGTGGGTAGCATGCGCACACCGCTGCTTGTACTGCTGGGGGCGGTAGGACTTGTCCTGTTGATCGCCTGTGCCAACGTCGCAAGTCTTTTGTTGGCTCGCGCAAGTGCCAGGTACAGAGAGGTTGCCATTCGCGCGACACCGGGGGCCCGGCGCTGGAGGCTCATCCGACAGTTGCTTTGCGAGAGCCTCGTCCTATCGATTTTGGGAGGAAGCATTGGAGTCATGCTCGCCTATTGGGGAACCGACTTGCTCTTGGCCACGAGTCCGAGGAACCTGCCCCGTCTCGACGATGTTTCTGTCAATGGCCGGGTACTTGGGTTTACACTCCTGCTGTTGCCCTGCATTGCGGTGGTGTTCGGTCTGGTTCCCGCGCTGTGGACATCAAAATTCGAGCTGAGCGGGACGCTCAAAGAGGGAGGGCACACTGCTCTGACGCGAGATAAGGGGCGAATTCGCGCCGCCCTGGTCGTCTCTGAGATCGCGTTGTCTCTTATGCTGCTCGTCGGCGCCTCCCTGTTGATTAGAAGCCTCCGCCAACTGCAAGCGGTTGATCCCGGTATGGAGGTTGAGCACATTTTGACCATGCGCGTCGCCGTTTCCTCGGTCGATTATCCGGAGGGCCACCATGTCAGAGAGTTCTTCCGAGCACTGTCGGACCGTGTCGAATCCCTTCCGGAGGTGTCGTCAGTGGCGTTTACTTCGGCCCTTCCCATCAGCGAGAGGACGTCTAACATGGGCGTTGTGATAGGGGGTGATCCGCTTGCGCCGGGCAGCGGCGACTTCGGCGTCGCCGAGTTCCAGTGGGTCAGCAACAACTACCATAGTGTGGTCGGCCAGCGGCTCGAGGAGGGTCGGCTGTTCAATGAGGGTGACTGCACGGAATCACCGCGCGTTGTGATCGTCAACAGGGCGATGGCCCGGAAGTTCTGGGGCAATGAGAGTCCCGTCGGTAAAAGTCTGCGTTACTGGGGCACCCGCAGCGCCCGGGTCGTCGGTGTTGTCTCCAACGTTAAACGTTTTGGCTTGAATGTAGCCGCTCCTCCTGAGTGCTACCTGCCCATCTCATGGTCTCCAGAATACCCTACCGCGTCCATGGTAGTACGAAGCGCAATAAATCCTTCACTTATCGCCGACGTTGTACGTCACGAGATCCAAGAACTCGATCGCACGGCTGCGGTCTTTCGTGTGCAAACAATGTCAACGATCGTATTCGAATCGGTGGCCAGGACACGTTTCACCACTTTGCTCTTGTCATTGTTTGCGGGAACGGCGGCGCTCCTCGCGGGCGTGGGGATCTATGGTCTCATTTCTCATCATGTGGGTCAGAGGACCCGCGAGATCGGCCTTCGCATCGCTGTCGGCGCTACGGCGCGCCAGATTCTGCTGCTGGTCCTGCGGCAAGGATCGACGCTGATCCTGATGGGCGTTATCCTGGGTCTGGGCGGGGCTTGGGCGTTATCCAGGCTCATGGAAAGCCTCCTCTTCGGTGTGAGCGCTACAGACGCGGCGACGTTCGTGGCTGTGCCCGGTCTCTCTGCGATAGTTGCGTTTCTCGCCTGTTACATCCCCGCTCGCCGGGCGACGAAGGTCGATCCGATGGTGGCATTGAGGTGCGAATAGACATGGACATGGCTTCACTTCGAGATGGTCGGCTGCAAACAAGTCTCGTTGTTCATGCGCGGGCTGCGAAGGTGTATGAGATACTGGGATGCGCCTTCATCCTGCTGGTCACCTCCTGTACCAGTCTTCTCACCCGGGATGACTATACCCACTATCGGTCGCCACCGGAGGGCCTGCGTGAGATCCAGGCAGTCCGACTTGAGGCTCTCTCACAATCGGCACCTGTGTCTGTTGAGGACGCCGCCGGTTCGCCTGGCAAGGCTGTCGCTGTTGAACAACCATCAGACTCGGTGGAGCTGAGAATCGCCGACGTTCGTGCCGCCGCCCTGACAAACAACCTCGATCTGAAAGTGGCGTTCGTGGATCCCTCCATCCTACAGGAGACGGTAGGCGAGGAGGAAGCTGCGTTCGAGCCGCTGTTGTTCGGATCAGTCCGGCAAGACCAGATCGATTGGCCCTCCACGATCGTCGATCAACCGGCGATCCAGTCGACAGCAACGTCATTCGATGCCGGGGTCGAAATCCCCCTGCGCACCGGCGGAACGGTCACTGTAACCCTTCCTTTTAGCAAGACGGACGATCAAACTCGTATCGAGTCGTCATACGGTGACCTGCAATGGCTGAACCCGACATATGAGTCGGCGCTCAAGTTCTCGATCAGTCAACCCTTGTTGCGGAACGCGGGGATTCGCACGAACACACATGCCATCCGCGTGGCAAAGTATAATCGGGACATCGCGGATGCCCGGACCAAATTGGAGGCCATTCGCATCCTCTCCGATGTCGATCGGGCGTATTGGCTGCTCTACGCCGCACGAGGCGAGCTGCGGATCCGGCAGGAACAGTACGACCTGGCCCACCAGCAACTCGAACAGGCGAAACGTCGCGTCGAGGCCGGTGACGCACCCGAGATCGAAATCATGCGTGCCGAGTCCGGTGTGGCCGAGCGGCTCGAGGCGATCATCATCGCCGATACCCAAGTTTGCCGCCAAGAGCGCGAACTCAAGCGGATCATGAACCAGGACGATCTGCCGATGCACTCGTCGACGGCCCTCGTCCCGACGACCGAGCCAAACCCATTGGGGTTGGACCTCGATGCCGAAGCGATGGCAGAACGGGCTGTCGCAAACCGCATGGAAATGCTCGAGCTGGAGCTGCAGTTAGCGATCGATGCCAGCACCGTCGACTTTCAGCGCAACGGCACGCTGCCACTGTGCGTGCTCGACTACACCTATACCGTCAACGGCTTGGCGGGCAGCTTCCATGACGCCTTCCGCGACATAGGCGATGCTTCCTATACGGATTACTCGGTCGGATTGACAGCCGAGATCCCGCTCGGCAACCAGGCAGCCAAGTCGCGATTGCGCCGGGCCGTGCTCGAGCGTATCCAGCATCTTGCCACGCGTGATCAGCGCCACCTCGCCATCCGCCAGGAAGTCTACGACGCTCTCGACGAGCTCGCCCAGAGCTGGCAGCGCATCTTGGCTGCCAGGCAAGAGGTTATCCTCGCGGGTCGCACCTACGAGGCGGAGAAGCGACAGTTTGAGGTCGGCCTGCGAACCAGCACCGAGGTACTCGAAGCCGCCGCCCGGCTCGCCGGCGCCCAATCGCGCGAGATCCGTGCACTAGCGGCTTACGAGATCGCCCAGATCGATATCGCCTTCGCCAGCGGGACGCTATTGGGCCAAGACCGCGTCATCTGGCAACCCGTGGAGATTGATTGAAGGCCTTAACGATTCGCGGCGACTTCGGTACCCTCACCCAAGCACCGACAAGAACGGTGCGTCGAAGGGCACACCGTACGGACTTCGCCCAGGCACGGGCGAAAAATGGTGCGTCGTCGGACACGCCCTACGCCAGATGCGATTCTACACTTCCTTACACGCTGTTGCGGAACCGACCAAACCGACAATCATCTAAACCGGAGGAAACCGGACGGTGTGGACCCAGGGGCGCGTGAAGGCAACCCGGAATTGTACGAACGCAGGGTCCGTCCGGGACGCACCGCGATGATTTGTTCTCGGCTTCCTGGCGTTGAAGCTTCTAGGTACCTGGAGGATGACAATCAAATGAGATCAAAACACCGGCAACTCATTGGCTTGCTGCTGCTTGGAGTAACTTGTTGTGGCTCGACGTGGACTTGGCCGGGTGTCGTGCTCGCAAGGGGCAGCGATGCTGACCCACAAACCGTTATCCAGGGCAACACCGACTTTGCCTTCGATCTCTACGCCAGGCTGCGTAGGGAGGAAGGTAATCTGTTTCTGTCGCCGTATAGCATCTCGACCGCTCTGGCTATGACCTACGCCGGCGCCCGGGGCGAGACGGAGAGGCAGATGGCTGACGTCCTTCGCTTCTCTTTGCTGCAAGAGCGGCTGCACCCGGCTTTTGCAGCTCTGCTTCTGTCGGACAAAGCCACCAAGGATGAGTCGAACTATCAGCTCCATGTAGCCAACGCCCTGTGGGGACAAACCGATTACGGGTTCCTCGAAGCATTCCTGACACTGACGAGGAAACACTACGGTGCGGGACTTCGCGAGGTCGACTTCGCCCGAGCCACCGAGCAAGCTAGGCAAACCATCAACGACTGGGTGGAGGCTCAAACGGAGCGGAAGATCAAGGAGCTGCTCCAACGGGGAGATATCGATTCCGCTACGGCGCTGGTGTTGACCAACGCCATCTACTTCAAGGGAGACTGGGCGCAGCAATTCGACAAAGAGCGGACGCAGGACGCTCCATTTCGCATCAACGCAAAGGAAACGGTCACCTTGCCGATGATGTATCAATCAGGCACGTTCGGGTTTGCCGCCTTAGACGACCTCAGCATCCTCGAATTGCCCTACAACCGCGATACATTATCCATGGTCGTACTGCTGCCGAACGCGGTGGACGGGTTGGAAGGGGTCGAGACCTCGCTGAACAGGGAGAATCTTGACCGGTGGCTTGGACTCCTTCGCGAGCAAACCGTGCGGGTGAGTCTTCCTCGTTTCGCAATCGGTGCACGGTTCGATCTGGGGCGGACGCTTGCAGCGATGGGGATGACCGACGCGTTCTGCTCCAAGGCGGATTTTTCAGGGATGACGGGCCGACGAGACCTGTTCATCTCCAAGGTCATTCACCAAGCTGAGGTCGAGGTGAACGAAGAGGGCACGGAGGCTGCGGCAGCCACAGCCGTGGTCATGAAGAAAAGCGCGGTCTCCACCACTTTCGTCGCCGATCACCCGTTTCTCTTTCTGATCCGAAACAAACAGACCGGCACCATCCTATTCATGGGTCGAGTCGTGAATCCGAGGGAGTAGACAGATGGTGCGTCGGGGGACGCACTCGACTGAGTTGATTGGAGGCACGATGAAGAATCTGAAAGTTACAATTACGGGCTTGCTGGCAGCAGGTCTACTCCTATCGTGGACAGCAGCTCAGCCTTTCAGGGACGGTGAGCCCCAGGGGGACCCGCGGGAACGGGCACCTCTGCCGAAGACTGAAGCGGAGAAGAAGATCCTGACCGTGCTGGATGATCTGGATCGTAACTACCGGCACAGGATGAACGTCTCCGTCGAGGATGGTCGCCTGTTGCGGGTGCTGACAGAGTCGATTGGGGCGAAGCATGTCGTCGAGCTCGGTACGTTCAATGGATGCTCCGCCCTGTGGTTGTGCATGGCCCTCAAGAACACGGGTGGAAAGTTGACCACCTATGAAATCAATGCAGAGTTTGCCGCCCAGGCTCGTGAGCACTTCAGGCGAGCGGGTGTGCACGACATCGTGACCGTCGTTGTCGGTGACGCTCACAAAGAAGTGAAGCAGCTCGAAGAACCGATCGATCTTTTATTCCTTGACGCCGACAAGGAGGGCTACATCTTCTACTTGAAGAGACTTCTACCCCTGGTAAGGCCCGGCGGACTGATCGTAGCGCACAACATGGCTCAGCCTCCTCCCGACCCGCGCTACCTCGAAGCCATCACCACGAATCCGGATCTGGAGACGGTTTTTCTGCTCATGGATGGTGCGGGCGTCGGGGTGACGCTCAAGAAGCGTTAGCGTCACGAAGCAACCACAGGCGCAAGAACGTCGAAAAGTGTCACATGCGTTGACAGGTTACGCTGCGGACTCTATTCCATGTCGAATGAATCCGGCCGGACCTCCCAGCGGCCGGCGCCGAGACCGGCGGCTACCGGGGATGAGCTACCCGAAATCCGAAAACCACCAAACTCACCAGGAATGATGGAATCACCTGCAAACGGATTGCGGCGAGGTTACGGTTTCTCGACTGCGACATATGTCGTGATCGCCAGCATGGTGGGCACGGGGATTCTCGTTTCACCCGGTTACATGATGGCCACACTGGGCAACTACCCCATGATCCTCGGGTTATGGGCACTTGGCGGCGCACTGGCTATCTGTGGGGCGCTTTGTGTGGCGGAACTGGCGGCTGCACTTCCTCGGGCGGGCGGGGAATATGTCTATCTTCGCGAAGCGTACGGTCCGATGCCCGCATTCCTATCCGGTTGGACGTCGTTTGTTCTGGGCTTCTCAGCGCCGTTGGCTGTCGCAAGCCACGTCGCTGCCGTGTATCTGCTGACGCCTTTCGTAGCAGTCGGCGCCAACGGTGAGGGCAATCACCTCGTACGCGCTGCAGCCGTGACGATCATTGTGGTGCTCACCATCCCCAACCTTCTGGGCCATCGCCAGTCTGCGTGGACACAGAGTATCACCACGTTGGCGAATATGGGTGTCTTTATCGCTCTGGTTGCCGCTGGTTTCGCCTTCGGCAAGGGCGATCTAGCCAATCTCACTAAGGGACGATCGGTGCAGCAAGTTGACCTGGGCACCGCTGCCACGCAGTTGTTTTTCGTCATGTTCGCCTACAGTGGTTGGAACGCCGCGAGCTACATTGCCGGCGAAGTGAAGAATCCAGGAAGGGCTCTGCCGCGTTCGTTGTTGCTGGGAGCGGGGTTGGTCACCGTTTTGTACCTGGCTGTCAACCTGCTTTTCGCTTATGCCGTACCTCTCACCGAGGTGACCTTCGCCAATGCAGAGCAAGTCCCTCGGTCTGCCGTAGAGCGCCTATTCGGCGCAAGAACGTCGAATATGTTCTCCATTGCCGTTGGAATGACGTTCCTGGCTACAGTGAGTGCCTTCATTGTAACTGGCCCGCGCATCTACTATGCCATGGCGAAGGACAGTCTATTCCCTGCACTCGCAGGGCGTCTCACTCGCAGAGGCCGCGTCCCCGCACTGGCCATGATCGCCCAGAGCTTTTGCGCGATCGTCATCTTGTTCGCGACCGATTTTCAGAATCTCTATAAATACGCGGCCGTGGGGTTGTCGCTCTTTACGTTGCTATTCATTGGTGCGGTATGCGTACTGCGATGGCGCAGGCCTGATCTCCCTAGACCTTTCCGCGTTCCGGGATATCCCTTTGTCCCCCTGGTCTACATGGCCGTCACACTTTTCATGGCTGTGTTTGCTTTCGAGCAATGGCGGGGACCTTCGGTCTGCAGCCTCGCCAGCATCCTCGCAGGCATTCCCATCTATTACTTTTGGACATGGATTAGATGGCAAACCCCACCCCGTCCCCTTCGAGTCGCAGAGGAAGGGTAGAGTCCGTCCCGACGGACCGTTTTCTCCGATAAACGCCTTTGCTAGTGCCGTTGGGCCAGTGGGGCGAAATGAGTCTGAAACGCGGACCAGTCGGCAAGATCGACATCGCCGTCGGCGTCGAAATCGAAAGTCGGACAGGAAGCGAGTCCGTCCGGATCGGTCAGAATATCGGAGAAAAGCGCATGATCTGATAGATCAACGTCACCATCGCCATCAAGATCGCCGTAGACCTCGCAGCTATCGTCAAGGCCGTTGTTGTTGCAGTCGATTGTCGGATCAGGGCTGTCCAGCGTCAGTTGATACGCGCTGCAGCCGCCGAATTGCCCATACACTTGGAGCATATAGAGATCACCAGCGCTCAGAGAGTAAACAATGGTCTCATGGTCAGTTGTGCTGACGCTGGAAGCGAGGAGTGAACCTGCACTATCGTGGACACTCATGTTCAAATCGCCGACGGCGTGCAGGAATGCAATCGTCATCACGACTTCGCCTTCTATGCACGGGATGAACGAAAACCAGTCCTCGTCGTCAGTGGTGTGGATCGTGAGATCCTGGACGAGGACGTCTCCGATCGTGCCAAGCTCTGTGGCTGTCGCAAACGTGTCATTCTGCTCGAGGTGATCGGGCAGATAATCCGGCCCGTCGACCACCAGACCGTAGCCATTGCACGCTCCAGTGTCAGTGTAGACACGCACCGCGTAAGTCTCGCCGGCAGCCATCGACCACTCGATCGTCTCGAAGTCGTTGCTGCTACTGCTAACCGCTAGAACCTCACCCCTCGCGTCGTGCAGGCTCATGTCCAGATCTCCCCCAAGCTGATGAAACCAGATGGTCACTACAACCTGCCCATCGTCGGCGGGGACAAAGGCGAACCAGTCATCGTCGCCGGGGGCGTCGGTGTTCAGACCCAAGACGTTGAGATTACCCAAGAGGCCGAAATCTGTCGCCTCGGCCTGAGTATCATCCTCCTCATATCGATCCGGTTCGGGACAAGGTCCCGCGACCAAATCCGATGGCTGCTGCACCATCGGCTGCTCATCCAAATCCACGGCGCGTACAGCAACCTGTTGGGGAGACTCTACCGTCACGCCGACAACCGTGACTTGAATGGCTGACGCCATCCCAAGGGTGGCAACAAACAGACCCGCAAGAGACAGGGTTGAGAACGAACACGTCATGGTTCCTCATCCTGGAGCAGCCAAACAGGATGCCCCCCACTGACACAACCTGGCAGAGCCGAACGGCCCACTCAGCAAGCTGTCCGAGTAGGCTGAATGGGGCAGGAATCCCAGAGACAAACGCGACCCGTGAAGCTTCGCAGGACGGAGGTCACCGACTCGTCTATCTTGCGGGTCCAGCAATATGCCCCTGAAAGATCACGTAGTCGTCTAAATCCACATCCCCATTCCCATCCCGGTCAAACACATCCTTACACCATGTCGGTATGGGGCCAGAGCCTCTACCGCTGGCCGATCCTCCAAAGCAGGCGTGGAGCGTAGAGCAGTCGACAAGGTCGCTGTCACCATCGCAATCCGCCTCTCCGGCCGCGAGGCACTGGCTTGACCCATCGCGGCCCTCCACGCCGTTGCAATACCGCCCGTTGTCACAGTCGGCGTCCGGGTGACACCCCGGACAATCCTGAGGGCAAGTACGCGGGTTCTCATCAGGGTCACAGACGCCATCTGGACACGGTCCACGACCTGGGTCAAGGCACTGACACCCGCAGTCGCACCCATCCCGGGCTCCGTTCCACGCCGGGTCGCAGTTGTTCTCGCGATCAGTCCCGATCCAGCAATGGTCGCACATGCCCGTGCAAACCTGCCCCATTAGGGGAACCTCTACCCCCACGACTGCGAGAATACGTGGCATCCGCGCCGCCAGGTGGATCGGATTTCGCCGGAACATGGCACCTCCTCCAGTCCGTCGACTCACAGACTGGACGAAGTCGAGCCAACCGTCGGCGATTCAGACTTCGCCGACCGGCGAGCACACGGACTCACACTCCACACCCTCTACCTGCGCAAGCCCGCCTCAGATACGACATCGCACGCGAACAGCCTCACGTGTCCACCGGTCATGCCGACCCGGCGAGTCCATGTTGCATTGTACCGGGTCCGACCGATCACGTTCAACGATTTTTTTGGGCCCATATCTGCCCTCGCACCCTCTTGGACGTTAAACAGTCTGTTCGCAGCGTTTCTGAGCCATCATCGAGATACGGACATCCCGTTCATCCGCCGACGGGCGCAGGAGGAGATGTACGGCATTCACTCAGGTTCCAACATTCACCGGTCAGGGCGAATCCACAGGTGGCGGCCCAGGAACGCTTCCCGCAAAAGCTGCCGGAACAGCACCAGCAGCTTGGTGGCCTGTCCTTACGGGCGTTGGCGACATAGGCTGGCTGCACCACGTGAATCTGTTATTCTTCATTTGTTGCCTGGGGGTCACCCCTCGTTCTTCTACACAAGTTGCGGTCCGGCTCGGGCTTCCGGGCCGAAGA
>CAYOQG010000178.1:0-11988 GCA_964405925.1 uncultured Phycisphaeraceae bacterium
CCATCACCCACAAACCCCCCGCCCCCGGTGCCGAGTACCTCAAGATTCGAGGTCCCATAGAGCTGTTTAACGAGAATGGTGAGCCGACGGACATCGTGATGACCGCCGCCCTTCACCAGCCGAATCCTCCCGGAGCCGTGGAGCGGGATGTCTTCGAGCATACCACGGCGTTAGTGCAACTGATGGGCGGACCGCTGGGCGTGAACCCTGTGCCTTTCATCCTTCGTGGTCCCGCGGAGGCGCACGTCTTCTTCGAAGGTCCGTCAGAGGGAGATGCGCACGATGATGACGGCAACAATCTGGACGAAGTAGCCACCGAGCTCGTCTCACTTGACTTGACTGACGGAGCCGTGACCCTCTCGCTCAATCCTGCTCACCCGTCGCTAGGCCAAATCGAGGAGTTGGTGAACAACACGGATGGACTCCTCGACCTCGACCCCTTCGCACCGGGCGACGCGACGAGCTTCTTCGACGTATTCTTCCAGATCGATGTAGGCGGCCTGATCCTGCATAATGAGCAACCCCTGCGGGTCGAGACGGTCATCGACCACAAGCCGCCCGTCGCCCGATACATCCACATATTCCCCCCCGTCGGCCCCGCACCCATCGAACTCTTCAACGAGCAAGGCGAACCAACCGGCATATTCATCGTCAAAGCCGAGCACTACACCGGTTACACCGAGTTTGACGATTTCAACCTCGCGTGGGCACAGGTGGAACTGGTTCATCCGAACGGTCAGGTCGAGTTGATCGAACTCCGTGGTGAATCAAGAGCTGCCGTGTACTTCGAGAGTCACGAAGGAGAAGCGGACGACGACAACGAAAATGGTCGGGATGAGGTGGAGGCCGAACTCGTCAGTATGAGCCTGGCGGGGATGAGCGAGTTGTTGGGTCCGATGCAGGTCGGTCTGAATCCGGACGTGCCATCCCCCGGCATGATCGAGGAGCGGTTCAATAATACCCCCGGGACGCTCGATCTGCCACCGTTCACCGAAACCGGATCAGCGGACAGCTTCTTTGATGTCTTCTTCGACGTCCGCTTCGGCGACTTGCACCTGCTCGCCACACAAGCCAAACACATGCGCGCCCGCATTACCCATAAACCACCGCGACCGGGCGAGGTGTATGAGAATCCTGACCGCACTCCGCTGGTTACCGAGAACGGTGAGCCCAGCGGGTACTTCATCGGTCGCACGCGCCATCGGCCGAAACCACCGGTCGAAACCGACCAGTTCCCATTCTCACTCGGTCAGATTGAGCTAAGCGGTCAGCTTGGAGACGAGATCATCGACGTCGCAGGCGACGCGACCGTGCACGTTTTCTTCGAGGGCCCGACAGAGGGCACCGCGACTGACGATGACGGCGACGGTCTCGACGAGGTCCGTACGCAAATGGTGGACCTGGATCTTACGGGGCTTAGCCCAACGCTCGGTCAGATCATCGTCAAATTGAACCCGGATATCCCCTCGACCGGTGAGATCGAGGAAACCGCCAACGTCAACGCCGGCGTGTTGGACGTTCCGCCCTTCGGCCCGCCGGGGACGACCGCCCATAGCTTCTTCGACGTCTTCTTCCGAGTGATCATCCCGGATCTGGGTCTGATCTTGCATACCGAGCGTCCGAAGCGGATGAGTGGTCGGATCACCCATAAGCCGCCTTCGACCTTCGACGTGTACGAGAATCTGCAGGAAATCGAGCTGTTCAATGAAGACGGGGAACCGACCGGCATCTTCATCGGTGCCACGCGTCACCGCCCGCAGCCGCCGGCCGAGGTCGACGTATTCGATTTCACACTGGGCGAGCTCGAGCTGACCATGCCGGATGGTGGCACTGAGTTGATTTCGGTCACCGGCCCGGCTGAGGTGCACGTCTTCTTTGAGGGGCAACAACAAGGCAGCGCCAACGATGACGATGGCAACGGCCGAGAGGAAGTCGTAACCCAGATGAAGCGGCTCGACCTGCTTGGCATGAGTCCAGCACTCGGACCGATCCACGTGACGCTGAACCCGAACATTCCATCTCTGGGCGCAATCGAGGAGACAGCCAACAACACCCCCGGCGTGCTAGACATTCCGCCGTTTGTCCCCATGGGCTCAGCCGACAGCTTCTTCGACATCTACTTCCAGATCGAGGTGGGCGACCAGTTGTTCTTCACGGTTGATCCGAAGCGGATGCGCGGCCGAATCACCCACAAGCCGCCGGGACCGCTGGATTGGTATGAGGCTCTGCAGGACGTCCGTCTCTACGACGCCAACGGTGAGCCGACGGACTACTACCTCAGCGCGACCCGCCACCGTCCGCGACCGCCGGTCGAGGTTGACCAATTCGACTTCTCGATCGGTGCACTGGAGTTGAGGATGCCCGATGGCACGACAGAGGTCGTGGGCGTCTCCGGTGATACGACGGTCCACGTCTTCTTTGAGGGTCAGATGGAAGGCAGTGCCGTCGACGATGACGGCGACACCCGCGACGAAGTCAGCACGCAGATGGTCGATCTCAATTTGCACGGATTGAATCCGATCCTGGGCCCCATCCACGTCACGCTCAACCCCGGTATCCCCTCGTTTGGCGAGATCGAAGAGACGATGAACAACGTACCGGGGACGCTGGATATCCCGCCGTTTACCCCGATGGGCACGGCTGATAGCTTCTTCGACATCTTTTTCCGTATTGAAGTGGGCGGCCAGGTCTTCTTCACCATCGATCCCAAGCGGATGAGTGGTCGAATCACTCACAAGCCGCCTGGACCGCTGGATCGGTATGAGGGTGTGCAGGACATTCGTCTGTATGACGCCAACGGCGAGCCGACGGATTACTACTTGGTCGCCACACGCCATCGCCCGCGACCACCGGTTGAGATCGACCAGTTCGATTTCTCGGTTGGTCAGTTGGAGCTGAAGATGCCCGACAGCTCCACGGAGACGGTGGAAGTGAGCGGCCCCACCACGGTAGCCGTCTACTTCGAAGGCAGTGCAGAAGGCGATGCAAACGATGATGACGGCGACACCCGTGACGAAGTTATCACCGAGATGCTGGACCTGAACCTGACGGGGATCAGCCCCTTGTTGGGTCCGATCCGTGTGACGCTCAACCCCGGCATTCCATCTATGGGTGAAATCGAGGAGACCGCCAACAACACACCGGGCACGCTGGATCTGCCGCCGTTCGGGGCGGACGGCAAGACCGCGGACAGCTTCTTCGACATCTTCTTCAAGGTCGAGGTTGCCGGCCAGACGTTCCACACGATTGACCCCAAGCGCATGCGCGGACGGATCACCCACAAACCGCCCGGACCGCTGGATTGGTATGAAGGTGTACAGGACATCCGCCTCTACGACGAGAACGGCAATCCAACGGAGTACTACTTGGCTGCGACGCGCCACCGCCCGCAACCACCGGTCGAGATTGACCAATTCGACTTCTCGTTGGGTATCTTGGAATTGACCGCCCCCGATGGCACCGCCGAAACCGTGGCAGTGGCGGGTTCGACGACCGTCGCGGTGTACTTCGAGGGCAACACCGAGGGCAGCGCCAATGACGACGACGGCAACACCCGCGACGAAGTCGTGACCCAAATGCTGGACCTGAACCTGATGGGTATCAGTCCGGTCTTGGGCCCGGTCCACGTGACCCTTAACCCCAACATCCCATCCATGGGCGGGATCGAAGAGACGACCAACAACACGCCCGGTGTGCTGGATCTGCCACCCTTCGGGGCGGCCGGGAAGACAGCCGACAGCTTCTTCAACATCTTTTTCAAGGTCGAGGTCGCTGGCCGGACGTTCTACACCGTCGATCCGAAACGCATGCGAGGCCAAATCACCCACAAGCCCCCGGGACCCTTGGACTGGTACGAAGGCTTGCAGGAAGTCGAGCTTGTCGATGAGGACGGCTATCCAACAGGGTATCGCTTGAGTGCGACGCGGCATCGCCCGCAACCACCGGTTGAGATTGACCAATTCGACTTCTCGATGGGCGAGCTGGAATTGACCATGCCCGATGGTACTGTCGAAACGGTTGAGGTGACCGGTCCGACAACCGTGGCGGTCTATTTTGAGGGCACCTCAGATGGCAGTGCGAATGACGACGACGGTGACACCCGTGACGAGGTCGTGACCCAGATGCTGGACCTGAACCTGACGGGTTTGAGTCCGATGCTGGGGCCAGTCCACGTCACGCTGAATCCGAACATTCCGTCCGTGGGCGAGATCGAGGAGACCACCAACAACACGCCCGGCATGCTTGACCTGCCGCCCTTCGGGGCCGGCGGGAAAACGGCTGACAGCTTCTTCGACATCTTCTTCAAGGTCGAGGTCGCCGGCCGTACCTATTACACCGTTGTGCCCAAGCGGATGCGCGGCCGAATCACCCACAAGCCCCCGGGACCGCTGGACTGGTACGAGGGCGTGCAGGACGTCGAGCTCGTCAACGAGTTTGGACAGCCGACGGGGATCTTCCTCAGCGCCACCCGTCACCGACCGCAACCGCCGGTCGAGATCGATCAGTTCGACTTCTCAATCGGCGAGCTGGAGATCACCATGCCGGACGGCACCGTCGAAACGGTTGCGGTGACCGGTCCGACGACTGTCGCGGTTTACTTTGAGGGGGCCGCAGATGGCAGCGCGAACGATGATGACGGCGACCAGCGTGACGAAGTCGTAACCCAGATGTTGGATCTGAACTTGATGGGTCTGAGCCCGATGCTGGGCCCAGTCCACGTTACGCTGAATCCGTACATTCCGTCCATGGGTCAGATCGAGGAGACCACCAACAACTCCGACGGTACGTTGGACCTCCCACCGTTCGGGGCGAACGGAAAGACAGCTGACAGCTTCTTCGATATCTACTTTAGGGTCGAGGTTGCTGGGCAGACATTCTACACTGTTGTGCCTAAGCGCATGAGCGGTCGCATTACCCACAAACCACCGGGAACACTGGACTGGTACGAGGGTCTGCAGGACGTCGAGCTCGTCAACGAGTTTGGCCAGCCGACGGGTTTCTTCATAAGTGCCACCCGTCACCGACCGCACCCGCCAGTCGAGATTGACCGGTTCGATCTCTCAATCGGCGAGCTGGAGATCACCATGCCGGACGGTACTGTCGAAATGGTTGCGGTCACCGGTCCGACGGCCGTCGCGGTCTACTTCGAGGGTGCCGCAGACGGCAGTGCGAATGACGACGATGGCGACACCCGCGACGAAGTGGTAACCCGGATGCTGGACCTGAACCTGACGGGCTTCAGTCCGATGCTCGGTCCGATCCAAGTGACACTGAACCCCGATATTCCTTCTGTGGGTGAAATCGAGGAGACAGTCAACAACACGCCCGGGATCCTCGACCTGCCACCCTTCGGGGCGGACGGAAAGACGGCCGACAGTTTCTTCAACATCTTCTTTAAGGTCGAAGTCGCCGGTCAGACGTTCTACACGGTTGTGCCCAAGCATATGCGCGGTCGGATCACCTACAAGCCGCCTGGATCGCTCGATTGGTATGAGGGCCTGGAGGCTGTTCCTTTGCTGAATGCGTTTGGCCAGCACACGGGCTTCTTCCTCAGCGCCACGCGGCACCAGCCGAGCCCGGCAAAACCCGTTCAGTCCAATCCGGAAGACGAGCACAGCCTGTGGCGAAGAGAGCATAACGTCGTGCGGATCTGGTTCGATGATGACATCGCTATGCCGGCACCGGGCGACCTGCTCATTCGCGAGATGCTACCCGGCGGTGCATTTGGGCCTGACCTGTCGAGCCAGTTCTCGTTTACGATCGAGAACGACGGTGGTGGCCATCCGCGAATCCTGCGGATTTGGGAGAACGGACACACCTTGATCCACCGGCACTGGTACTCCTTCGCCAATCTCGGTGGGTGTCCTGGCGTGGTGCCATTCGAGCTGCAGTACGTGGTTCAGGTCGGCGACGCCAGCGATGATGGACAGGTGTTCGCCTTCGATGTGAATGTGATTAATGCCGGCGTTCCGACATTTGCGGCTCCGGACGATGATCGGCGGGACATCAACGGTGACCTCCGTGTCCTGGCCTTCGACGTCAGCATAACGAACGGCAGTATCCCCTCGTCCACGGTGCCCAAGCCAAGCGGGCACCCATAGGATACGTGGGTTGCAGGTCGTTCCGCCTGCGATCAATTGGGTTTGAGACAGCCGGCGTGACGGCAGTAGCGGCTGCCGCCACGCCAGCTCTGTCTGTTCCTGGGCATTCCCGCGCGCGGGCCAACAGGGGGGTGCGAGTTGCCTGGGCTCACATCCCGACGAAGTCGCCCGGTGGCGTCGGTTCGTCGATGCGCTTACGGTGCATTCTCTTGATCAACGGCTCGTAACGCTCTCGGAATTGGCGCGGTGTCAATTGGGCTTCCGCCGCAACGGAGGCCAGCATAGCCGGGGACTCGAAGTCCGCCTTCTCGAGCCGGATCATATAGGCCCGGGCAACGGCATAGGAGTAGCTATCGAGGTCGACGAGCCTGATCCGCGTGCGATTCGTCTCGGGGTCGATCATTTCTTCAAAAGGGACCGGAACAAGGTTCCCAGCCTGCATCGTGACCATAGCACCAGCCGGTAAATCGCGCGTCGAGTCGAGAAGCAGGCGAACGCCCCCGTGGCCCAGGTCGCGGGTATAACCCAAGTCATGCGTTGTCGGGCGAGCGCACCGCAGCTCGTACCCCAACCGGTGGTTGATGATCGTGATTTCATCCCCCCGTGCCGCGAAGCGCCGCTGGAGCTCGTCTTTCAGCAGGTGCCCCAGAGGCACGTCTGCCAGACGAGGGTGGCCAGCGGCATCGACCGAGACGTCCCGGCCCAGCAAACGGGAAAGCTCCGCACGATCGCCCAGCCGGTAAGAGAGTCCTTCTGCGAGCACCGCGACTCCGTCGGGGCGACCCATGACCCGACGTTTAAGCATGGCTCCTTCGATGAGATCTGCGATTTCCATCACCGTGGTGGAGCTGGGGAACTCTTCCGGGATGAGTGTCAGCGTCGCACCGGCGGACTTGCCGACTCCCAGTGCCAGGAAACCGGCATTCCGCCCCATGGTCACCACGATGTACCACCGCCTGGTGGTTCGCGAATCCTCCATGAGGTTAGCCACGATGGTCGAGCCGAGATGTTTCGCGGTCGTAAAGCCAAAGGTTGTGATGTCGCCCGGCAGAGGCAGGTCGTTGTCGATCGTCTTGGGAACGTGGATCAGGCGAATCCGCCCGCCCAGCGCATCGGCGATGAAGCGGGCGCTAAGCGCCGTGTCGTCACCGCCGATGGTTAGAAGATGCGTGAGCCCGAGGGTCTTAAGCCTTTCGCAGACGCGGGCTGTCTTTCCCTCGTCAGGCCTCACGACTGTGGATGTTTTCAGCGCCTCCTGATCGAGGAGGCTTGCGCGTGCAGTCCGGAGAATGGACCCGCCGTCGAAGTGGATCCGACTCATCCCTTTGATCTGAAGCTCGATGACGTCTTGAGCCGGATCGAAGTGCTCGCTGGAAAGATGGCGGAAGCCGTCGTAAAAACCCAGGACCTTCAGACCATTGTTGATCGCCTCGATCGCGGCTGCACCGATGACCCCGTTGATCCCCGGCGCGGGACCACCGCCCACAACAATGCCCATAGTCGCCTGCTTCATACCTTCGATCCTAGATGGACACCTCCGACGTCACTGCATTATCGGCAGGGAATCGCAGCGACGCCACCGACCGCGGCACGCTAGGCCCTCCATGGTTGCGGCAGGGCGGACCCGCCGGTCCCGAGCCTGACGATGGCCAACCCAGGGAGCACGCAACCAACCTCCAGATCCGATACAGCGAGCCACCCGGTCAGAAATCGTCAATCTTGTCCGCTAAGACGACCGGTCCTGACACCATCGAGAGCCTTTGCTCGTCTTGGGAAGTGTCCACTAAGATATCACTCGGAGGAAAAGCGTGCCATGAACCGCAGTATCAGAAGGTTGATTTCGACCAGTCTGCTCTCGATCCTCTTGCTTATAGGAAGTATCGCCGCCGACGAATACCCTCGCCCCGTCCGCCCGGCAACTGGTGATCTTACCCGTCCGGGCGAAGCACCGGCGGTTGCCCGGTTGGCGAAGATCGTCGAGCTAATCGAGCAATCCAATGTTCCCTACATCGTCGGCGAGAAACGCTGGGAGCAATTGCTGACGAAACATCGCGACATCATCGAACGGGCAACCACCCATCGCCAGTTTGCTGACGCCGTCAACGAGCTGATCCGCGACGCCGGGGTGTCTCACTTCGAATACTTCATCGACCGCGACTGGCAGTATTGGCATCTGCGGAGCGCTTTCTGGGAGGGTGACCCGGACGTTCAGGTTTGTCATGTGGGAATCATTCCCCAGCAGATCGAGGGACGATGGTTCGTCCGCGGTATGCTGGAGGGATCGGAAGCTGCGGAAACGGACATCTGCATCGGTGACGAGATCCTGACAGTCGATGGGACATCGTATGACCCCGTGTACTCGTTCCGTGGCAAAGTGGGAAAAGCGACAGTCATCAGACTCTGTCGAAGACCCGGCTTCATCTACACTGTGAAGGTCACACCGGTAAGAGAATCGCTGTACGAGGCCATGCAAGAGGCGATGCCGCATAGTATCCGGGTGGTCGAGCATGACGGGATGAAGATCGCCTACATGCACGCATGGACTCTGCTCGGGCCCGGTACTGAATACGAGCACCTTGCGAAACTCCAAAACCACGTCCATGGCCTGTTGCTTGACTATCGCGACGGATTTGGAGGTACCTGGCACGCGGCTGAGCGGTTCCTGCTTGGCCGCCGTCGTGATGGCAGGGGCTCCAAGGCGAGGTCACACTGGACCAAGCCGGTCGTGATCTTGATTGCTGACGGCACGCGAAGCGCCAAAGAAATCGTCGTCGACGCGGTACAACGTGCTGGGCGGGCGCCTCTGGTCGGCGAGCCGACACCAGGAGCGGTGACGTCTGTCGGGGCGGTTCGACGGGTCGGCAACGATGGGCTGCTGGAGCTGCCCGGGCAGACTTTCTCCTTGGAGGGTAACCCCACCCTGCCGGATTATCCTGTCAAGCGCGATCTCCCTTACTGTGCTGGTGCGGACCGACAAATGAAAAAGGCCAAACAAGTCCTGGCAGAACTGATACGCAAAGCTCAAACGCAGCACTGACGCGGTCTGTCGGGCAGCACCGCCCCCAATCTGCAAGCACATCATGAAAATGCATGGAACCTGACGGGTCCCGGATGGATTATAGTATGTGAAGTCATTGGGACTGTGTGACTCGGACAGGAAAGGCGAACCGTGACGGAGCTTCCGATCTACGCCCGAGCAAGCTGTGGGATTCAGGGCCTCCCAGCGTCCGCGCGGGCTCCCGACATTGTCGGGACTAGTTTCGCCCGCGGCTCAGAGGGCGAACCCGAGTGCAGCCTGATCGACCGGGCGAAGCGCGACCCACGCGCCTTCGCCGAGCTCTACCGTCGGCATTACCGCGCCATGGCGGGGTACGTGTATCGTCGGATCGGCGACGTCCACACGACGGAAGACCTCGTGGCGGAGACGTTCGTGACCGCCATGCGGGCTTTGCCGCGATACCGACACCGCGGTGCACCGATCCGGGCGTGGTTCTACCGGATCGCGACCAACACGGTCAATCGATGGGTGCGACGAGATCGGCATCGCTCGGTAAGAGGTCTGGACGAGTGCAGTCCTTCTGACACAAGCGTGACGACGTCTGTCACGAATGAGCCGGCTAACTTGGAGCATGCTCGGACAGCTCTGCTGTCGCTGAAGCCGAAGCATCAGGCTGTTCTGGCCCTGTACTACCTCGAACAGATGAGTGTCGACGAGGTGGCGGCGGTGGTTGGCTGCCGCGTCGGAACGGTCAAGTCCCGATTGTCGCGGGCCCGCGACGCGCTTCGCGATAGGTTAACGCGCGGGAGGTGATACTGTGAGAACAGACAAAGACCCGATTGAGAGGGTAATGTGCTCGCTGAGGTCCCAACAGTGGACCGGCGAGACCTATGACAAAGAGCTGGAGGAGAGACTCATGAGAGAATTCCATTCGCATAAGCCGTCGTACCGGATCAGCCGACATCGAACGCTGGTTGCCACGTTGGCGGTCCTGCTGGTTGGTGGTGCTGCATTTGCCGCTGCCGGCGGTGCCGATGTCGTCAAGAAGTTCTTCTACGACATCAGGATCGTGATCATGATGCCGGACGGGACCGTCGAGGATGCCGTTGTCGAGCTCGAGCCCGTAGAGGGTGAGGAAGGCACAGCAGCCGGGACCTTCAATCTCGGTGATGGCGGGCAGACGACGATCGAGATCCAGGAAGTGAGTGCATCTAAGCTTGCCGGCGCCGACATCCCCGACGGGGAGGAGATGACGATGATGACGGTCAGCCTGTCCGGGCTCAGTGCTGAAGAAGCAGAAATGGCGGCTGAGCGAACCATCGAGCTTATGGCCACCGTGCGTGCCGGCGACGAGCCGATCGAGCAGACTGAAATCCTCAAGCAAATCGCCGAGGCGGAGTTCGTCGTACCCTGGACGGACGACAACGGCGACGACAGAGAGCTGTATATCGTTCGCGAATACGGCGAAGACGGCACGAGCGTCGTGAAGATCATCGGTTCACGCTGGACGGAAGAAGGCGACGAGGTCTTCGACATGCTGGGGATGGTGACGCATTTGGATTCTGTCATCGTTGAAGTCCCAACGATCGAGTTTCACAAAGACTCCCTGACGAGCATGACCGTCCTCTGTGAGGACGGAGAGGAAAGGGTGATCCGGCTCGAGCCCGAAGGCCCACATTTGGAAGGTGAACCGGGCACCGTGCAGATCACGATAGAGGGCACAAAGAACGAATAAGTCCTCGAGGAGCACGTGGGATGCAATGGAGCGGTAAGCTCTCCACTTCCCGAGGGATCTAAGGCGACGCCCGCGAGTCACTGATTGGCTACGGGCGTCTCTATGCGCGCTCTTCACGGACGAATCTCACCCGGGCTGGACAGCTCCACGTCCAGCGTGAGTTCTTCCTTGTCACGAAGTACCGTCACCCTGATGACATCGCCAGGGCTCTTGTCCTTCGTGACTGCACGATAGTCCGCCAGGCCCTCGATTGCCTCTCCCTCGATCCGCAGGACCCGATCCCCGGGTTTCATTCCTGCCTTGGCTGCTCCGGTTCCCGGGAACACGCGGGCGATACGCCAGCCCGGTTCGTCGGATTCATCCTCCATGTCCGGCATGACACCCATCACCACTCGCGGTTGCGACGAATGTCCACCCCTCAAGATTTCGGCCCTGTGGTCCACTTCAGCGAAGACGGGGGGAGCCTCGCCGTTGATCAAATCGAGGGCAATACCGGCGACGAGGTCGACGATTTTGGCGGCCCCCTTCGCGTTGATTTTCTCCGTATCGTCGGTGGGTTGATGAAGGTCCTCATGGACACCGGTGAAAAAGAAGAGTGACGGTATGCCGGCAAAGTAGAACGAAGCATGGTCGCTTGGTCCATGGGCGCTTTCCTCAGCCAGGTATTTCATGCCCGCCTCCTCGGTTCGCCGGTTGACGATGGTCTCGAATGATCCACCGGTTCCGAGCCCCTGAATCCCGAGCATATTGGCTTCGTCGTTCTCGTTCAGTCGGCCGATCATGTCGAGGTTGATCATGGCCACGATGGAATCTGCTTGCACGGTGGGGTTGTCGACGAAGTGTTGGCTTCCGTGCAGACCGGTTTCCTCACCGGTAAACGCCATGAAGATCACGCTTCGATCACGCTCGGGGACGTCTGTAAGTGACCATGCCAACTCTATGACGCCGGCAGTTCCGGATGCGTTGTCGTCGGCCCCGTTATAAATGCGGCCATCCTTGATCCCGACGTGGTCGTAGTGAGCGCCGATCACGACGTACTCGTTGTGATGTATGCCTGTGCCGGGCAGCAGCCCGATCACATTTCGGGCGACAATCTCGGAGGCCTCAAAGACGACTTTTCCTTCAACGCGGACAGATTTAAGCCGGTCCGATAC
>CAYOQG010000179.1:0-11950 GCA_964405925.1 uncultured Phycisphaeraceae bacterium
TCTGTCCGGCTTCTGATCCCATCTCCCCCTCGTTTATTGGCGGCAGACTGATCGTGCCGGGTGAGCCGACCGTATAATGCAAGTTTGCGGCACCATGTGTGTATCCCGGCCTTTTGCCCGGCTGGACGCAAGCCGCATTGCTGGCCCAGCAGGGCTCTGGATTCTGGATCGTCAGTGAGACAGTCAATAAAGAGAAAAGCAACCACAGCCTTAGGTGTGCTACTCTTCGCGGCGCCCGGTCTCGGTCAGTTCCAACAGGCTAGGCCGAGCCCCAAGGCGTCCGTGGAACTCGTGTCCGCCGTGAACGCAGTTGTGCCGGGGCAGTCGTTCGACGTAGCCCTGCACTTTCAGCTTACCCCGGGGTGGCACATTTACTGGCAGAATAGCGGGGACAGCGGTCTTCCGCCGACAGTTGCGTGGGTGCTTCCAGAGGGCTTTGGGGTGGGTGAGCTGAGGTTTCCCGCACCGAAAAGGCACCACGACGCAGCTGGTATCACGACGAATATTCTCGATGACGATCCTGCGTTGCTTGTCCGCATTGACCCACCGGATACTCTCGACGGCCAGCAGGTCGCGCTGGGAGCAAAAACTCAGTACCTAATCTGCGCCGCGAGCTGCATCCGTGAACAGGCGGACGTCAAGCTGGATCTTCCCGTCCGCCCACCCGGCAGCGAAGTGGTGGCAGCCAATGAGGACCTGTTTCGCCGAGCGCGCAAGGCGCTGCCAAAGCAAGAGAGCAAGTATTTAACGGTCACGGGTGAATCTAGACCGAAGAATCTGACGCCCGGGCAGAGGTTCGACCTTCTTATCGACATCGACATCAAACGTGGCTATCACATTCAGTCGCACGAGCCGCTGAGTCCGACTTTCATTAAGACCGACGTCTTTCTTGAGCGGGTTAACGCGCTTTACTTCGATGACCCCATCTATCCGGCGCCCGAGTTTCGCACGCTAAAGGGTTTTGGAAAGGTGAGTGAGTATGCCGGCCGGATCACGGTTCGCGTTCCTGGCGAGATAGACGCAGAAGCCGAAGAGATGCCCAACGGGCTTGGCGGTCTGGTCAGCTATCAGGCGTGCAACGAAATGGGCAATTGTTTCCCACCGGAAGCTATTGCCTTCTCGCTTTCGTTGGGAAAAGGTGCTGCTTCGCAGACTGCTGCAGTGCATGGGCCGCAAGGTGGCGACACCAGCGTGGCAGCTATCGCAAAACCAGACGGGGGTGGATCTACAGGATTCGAAGACCTTGACCAAGAGGGTAAAGCGGCATCCCCGACGGAGCCGCCGGGCGACGTCTCGGCCGATGGTTCGTTTGAGCAATTCCTCGCAAGTTTGGGCTTGCCCGGCCTGCTGTTGGGCTGTTTCCTGTACGGGCTCCTGATTAATGCCACACCGTGCGTACTCCCGCTTCTATCGATCAAGGTCCTAGGCTTTGTGCAGCAGGCGCACGAGTCGCGTCGGCGGACACTGGTGCTGGGTCTGGCGTTCGGTGCGGGTGTCATCCTGTTCTTTGTTATCTTGGGTTTCCTTGCCGCCGCGGGAAAGAACGTTTTGCAGTATCCGGTGGCCGTCATTGCTCTTGGTGCCATCGTTATGGCCTTGGCACTAAGTATGCTCGGTGTATATACCCTACAAGTGCCAACGGCTGCCACAAAGCTGGAAGAAACGATTCAGAAGGAGGGGGTGCTGTCGTCGTTCGGCAAAGGAGCACTCGCACCGGTGCTCGGTTTCGCATGCACGGGACCGCTACTTGCGGGTGCATTTGGCTGGGCAACACAGCAGCCGCCCGAGATTGCGGTTTTTGCGTTTCTGTTTGCCGGACTGGGCATGGCAAGCCCCTACATAATGCTTGGTGCCAATCCAAATTGGCTTGGCTTTCTCCCCAAGCCTGGTAACTGGATGCTCACTTTTGAACGGATCATGGGGTTCATCTTGCTTGGAATGGTGATCTGGCTGATTCACCCGCTTATTGTTCATATTGGTCCGGTGGGCCTGGAATGGACGCTTGGGTTCTTCATTGCCGTTGCGATGGCATGTTGGATCTGGGGCAGGATTGACGCCACGATGAATGTAGCCCAGCGATGGCGTTATCGAGGCGCTGCCGCGATTGTGATTGTATGTGCGGGCGTGCTTGTCTACGGTTGGTTTTATCCACTGGGTGAAGCGAGAAGGGCAATGGCCCTCAGAGTGGGCCCGTCCTGGGAGGGCGCTTCCTCGTATGAGTATGGAATCCCTTGGCGGCCTTGGTCCGAAACCGCAGTGACCGAGGCCGTCCGCTCGGGCAAGACGGTCTTCGCCGACTTCACGGCCGCCTATTGCACCAATTGCAAGTTGAACAAAGCGGTTGCGATAGACAGACCGGAAGCACGCCAGAGGATGCAGGAACTCGGCGTCGTGCCGTTCCAAGCTGATTTCACAACCGGCGACCGTGAGATATTCGCCTTCCTGCAAAAGTATGGGCGACCCGGAGTACCGATGAACCTAATCTATCCCGCTGGCAAGCCGGATCAACCAATCGTGATGCCGGTCCTGTTTACACTTCCCCAGCTTCTGGCAATGCTTGACGAAGCCGGCTCGTCGCGGCCGACTCCTGACATTGCCTCCGCGACTGCCCTATCCGGGAGCTAATAGGCATCTCAGCGAGCGACTGCGGGAGGACACGTCCTCACGCACACTCGTTGTTCGAGACTCACCACCTAGATAACATGCCAGGTTGAGGTGCATCGGGCTCGTGGCAGCGTGAATATCGGCGCCAATAGGGCTGCGATGTGGAGCAGACGCACACCGCAGACCGCGAAACGTGATAACGCTCTTCCTCGCGCTGACCGTACCGCCGCAGTGGTGGCGTTAAGTCCCTACATGAAACTGCGGAATTCTGCGGCAGCTGCGAATCTGCGGCACCGCACGGGCTCCCGACAACGTCGAGTTCTGTTTCTACCCACTGCTCGGGGTTAGTGGGGACTCGTGCATGGTGATACGGGCTTATGATCGAATACGTGTTTGTACGAGACGTCCGTCTATATACGTCGCGCTTCTTCCAAGTCTTCGGCGCTGTGGTACTGTTCATGACCGGTGTAGCTTTGCAGTATCACTTTGGGCAGTATGTGGAGTTTTTGGGACACGGTGTAGATACGCTTGGGCAGATACTCAGCTTCGGTATGGTGGGGACGCTTCTGATCCGGCTTCACATTGGCCGGTGGATTGACCGCTTCGGATGTCGCCCGACATGGGTTGCCGGAGCGGCTGTGCAAGCCCTGTGCGTCGGGGCCATGCAGTTTCTGTCGCACGTCTGGTTGATTGCGCTGCTGCGAGCCCTTTCGGTCATGGCAACGGCGGCAGTCATGACGACGGTGGCGGTCTTCGCCGCCCAAATTGCACCACCGCATCGCCGGGCAGAAAGCATAGGCACTATGGGCCTAGCCGGTTTTACAGGGATGATCATTGGGCCGACGTTGGGCGATTGGATCTTTAGCGGTTCAACCGAATCGATCGCGCCCTATCGCCTCTTCTTCTCGGCCAGCGCCGTGTGCAGCATCCTGTCGGCTCTTGCCATTGGACTGGCGGCACTGCCGTCGCACGCGGGGGTGCTTGTTACACAAAGTGCCTCAAACGCGATACGAGCTCAGCGGCGGGCCTCGCAGTTGCGCATCATCCGACGGCACTGGCCTGGTGCGGTACTGGTTGTCGGCCTTGTATTTTCGATGGTCTTCTGTCTGCAGCTTTCGTTTCTCGAACGGTTGGCGGAAGCCCGTGGGTTCAAGAACATCAAGGTGTTCTTTTTGATATATGCCCCGACGGCGATGACGTTGCGTATCCTGTTTCGACGAGTGCCCGAGCAGTGTGGGCGAAGTCGTACCCTAGTTGGTGGGCTCCTGCTGCAGGCCGTGGGTTTGTGCTTTCTTGTGGGCATTGAGGAGCAGTGGCAGCTTGTGTGGCCCGCGCTCCTGATGGGTGCAGGACATTGCTTCATCTTTCCCTCGATGGTTGATCTTGCGGCGGAACGCTTCCCGGGCGAGTTGAGGGGGACCGGGACAGCGCTGATTCTCGCCGCGGGTGACGTGGGCATGCTGATTGGGTTTGTTGCACTGGGTGAGCTGATCGACACCCGCGGGTTCGATGCCGGGTTGCTCGCGCTGGCCCTGGTGATCGTGATTGGGACGACGTTTTTTGCCATCGCCCGCCGAGATGCGGTCTTTCGCCGCAAGATCTTCGCAAAACCGACGAGGTATGGCGGGTGATGGAGCCAAAGCATGTTTCTCGGACCCATTGTCGCATATAATCAGTGATACGCAAATAGTGTAGGGTCTTCGCAGCAAGACAGTGGCCAATGAGGTTATCGGATGGCAGCGTCAGGTCGAGCAACTCATGCCAGCATCATCGCATATGTGGTGCTGCCTCTCGGTCTGTGTCTTGTCCTTCTGTTGTCGTGCGAGCGCCGACAACCCAGCTCACCCAATAGGCTGCCTCCGTCGCTTCAGTGTTTTCAGGACCAGCTTGGTCCCGGCGGACTTGCCGGTTGGAATCTGTTATTCGTCACCTTCGATACGACCCGGGCGGACCATATTGGCTGCTACGGGTATGCGGATGCCGAGACGCCAACGATTGATGGATTGGCTTCCAGTGGTGTAGAGTTTGACCACGCGGTCGCTGACGTTCCCTCCACTCTGCCATCACACACCACGATGATGACCGGTCTCCTCGCTCCTAATCACGGGGTTCGAACCAACGGTTTCTTCACGCTGGACGAGAAGTACAAGACTCTTGCGGAGGTTTTGAAGGAACGTGGCTACGCAACCGCGGCGTTCGTGTCGACCTATGTGTTGCATGGCAAGTTCGGTTTGCACCAAGGCTTCGACACGTACGATCACATAGGACCGGGGACTGAGCACCCCAACGGACCACGCCGGGCTAAGGATGTCACCGACCTCGCCACGGCGTGGCTGAGCAAACACCTCCAGAAGAATCCCCAACAACCGTGGTTCGTGTGGCCGCACTACTTCGATCCGCACGAACCCTACGACCCACCGGGTGAGTATGCCATCCGCTGCGCTGACCGGTTGTACGACGGAGAGATTGCGTACGCCGACGCTCATCTAGGTCGGTTGCTGGAGTTTCTGGAAGACAAGCACCAAATGAATCACACGCTGATTGTGTTCACCGCCGATCATGGTGAGGGTCTGGGCGACCATTTGGAAGATACTCACTCGCGACTGATTTATGACACCACCGCGCACATCCCATTCATCATATCATGTCCCCAACTTCATAGCTCACCGTGCCATGTTTATGACGTTACGGTTGGAACCATAGACATCATGCCCACCGTACTCAGCCTGCTTGGGATCGAAACCGATCTTTCGTTCGACGGGTTGGACCTTTTGACGACGACCATCGACCCTGGTCGGCTCATGTACATCGAAACGCTCTCCCCGCTTGTCTACCATGGCTGGGCAAGTCTGCATGGTTTGCGGACCATCAAGGCCAAGTACATCCAAGCTCCACACCCGGAATACTACGACCTCGAGGCAGATCCCGGGGAGCGGGTAAATCTGCTGGAACGGCATCCGCAGGTGGGCAAGGAGCTTGCGGAGCAATTGACCGCCCTCATGTCTCGATGGCCCCCGGTTCACGAAGTCGGCAGGACGGCTAAACCGTTGAGCCGACACGAAGCCGAACGGCTGGCGGCCCTTGGATACGTCACAACAGACGTTTCCGACGGCTCAGATGGCGCGTCGCTTGCGGACCCCAAAGACATGGTTCCGCTTTATGAAACGCTCAATTGTGCGACCGCAGCGACCATGAATGCGATGGCGTGGGAGATCGCCGCGAACTCGAAATCAGATCGTGGGGCGTACCGACGTGCGGTGATTCTGGCTCGAACCGCAGACCACAAGGAACCGGATAATGCCACGTTTGTGACAACGCTCGGAGTCGCCCTCTACCGTGCAGGGGCCTACGGGGAAGCGGCTGAGAAGCTCATCGAGGCGGAGCGCGTCCTGTCAAATGCAGGCCAGCAGGTTGACTCCGCCACGATTGCGTTCAAGGCGATGGCCCTTTCGCAGCTCGGTCGATCCGACCAGGCTCGAGTGGAACTTCACCGCCTCAACCAGATGATCAGTCAAGATTCGCAGTCAACCGATGCAACCGCCCACGCATTCTATCAGGAAGCAGAGAAGACGATTGCGAGCCCGTAGTTCCGGTGTCTCGGCGGATCGGCGCAGAGCCAGTAAACCAAGTAGATCTTGAGCCGCCGTAGGTTTCCCTGTCGATTCGGACCCGTGCGTGGTTTTTTCAGTGGCTCGCGCTGTACCCGCCCTGCTTGAACCGGACACGCCGCATGTTGCCGCTGTTCGCGTCCCCTTCCGCACAGAACCCGTGTCGGCCGTCCTTGACGACAAGGACGAAGTGCCACTGCAACCTGAACATGGAGAGCCTTCCCGAAAGTGTCACAACTATGGCACCATAATTGCCCATAAAGTGTGCGAATCGGTGAGGCATGCCCGGTCTTCTAAGTGCCTTTCCCTAGAGACAACCCGCTCCCTGGGGCACTTCTGTGGATATTGCAGGTAGCGCGGTCTTGCCGTATGATCATCGACATGACGCGGAATATCTTCATGCTGACCGCCTATGACGGGACGGACTTTCATGGCTGGCAGCATCAGCCCGGTGTCCGCACCGTCCAGGAGGTGCTCCAACAGGCTGTCCGTCGGGTAGCCCGCCATCAGATCTACATCGTCGGCTCGGGCCGCACGGACTCAGGGGTGCACGCAGCCGGGCATGTGAGTCAGTTCGTGACGACGTGTGAGCTCGAGCCCGACCGGTTGCGACATGCCATCGGCTCTCGCTTGCCCAAGGACCTGTCGATCATCACCGTGCGCGACGTGCATCCCGAGTTTCACGCTCGAAGAAGTGCGATCAGCAAGCTGTACCGTTACAGAATCTACAACGTTACGAACCGCCCGGTCGAGCACAAGCTGCGACGTTTCACCTATCATTTCTGGCAGCCGCTTGACGTCGATCGGATGCGTGTCGGAGCTCGGCACTTCGTCGGCGAGAAGGACTTTACGGCCATGGCGGCGGCAGGGACGGTGCGTGAATCGATGGTTCGCACGGTGTTTCGGTGCGACGTCGAACGCCACCTCGACGAGGTTCGTATCGATGTTGAGGGAAGTGGTTTTTTGTATAAACAGGTACGCAACATGGTCGGTACGCTGGTCAACGTAGGGCGTGGACTTTGGGAGCCGGATCGGGTGGCGGAGGCCTTGGCGAGTCGAGACCGCGCTCAATCGGGCCCGACGGCCCCCGCTCGCGGATTATGCATGCAGTGGGTCCGCTACCCGGCGGATCTGCTCGCCCATCCGGTTTTGGCGGCGGTTGATCAATGTCAAGATCTGGCAACGTGACCGCCCCCTGGCAGCACCATTGAATGCACATCTGTCACGTCATCACGCGGTTGATCATCGGAGGAGCCCAAGAAAACACCGTCCTGACGTGCCGCGGACTCGTTGAGCGCGGACACCGCGTGTCGCTCATCGCCGGGCCCGAAACGGGTCCGGAGGGTTCTCTTTGGGATGAAGCTTCGGAGACCGGATGTGAGCTCATGACCCTCGGGACACTCCGCCGTGCCGTTCACCCCATCCGCGACTGGAAGGTAGTACGCGAGTTGACGCAGATCTTCAAGGGGATTCACCCGGATGTCGTGCACACCCACAGCAGCAAGGCGGGCATCGTCGGGCGGTGGGCGGCGGCACGAGCAGAGGTTCCATCAATCATCCACACGATTCACGGCATGAGCTTCAACCGGACACAGCCGGCGTTCGTTTGGTGGGTCTACCGAGAACTCGAGCGCCGGGCCGCCCGCCACACGACGGCGTTCGTCTCAGTCGCAGATGCCATGACGGATCAAGCCGTTGCCGCCCGGCTGGCACCACGCGAGCGCTTTGCGACGATTCGTTCGGGTATGAGAACCGATCTCTTCAACCCGCGGTCCGAGATGCGCGAACGGCATCGACAAGAATGGCGTGTGGCGGAAGATGAGATCGTTGTTGGAACGATCGCCCGTCTGTTTGAGAACAAAGGTTACGAGCAGATCATGGAGGCGATGCCGCTGGCCGTCGCCCGCGAGCCGAGACTCAAGTTCGTTTGGATCGGAGACGGACGCAACCGGCGACGCTATGTGCATCGTCTTGAAGCGCTGGGTCTGCGCGATCGCGTGCATCTTGTCGGCCTGGTCAAGCCCAACGACGTGGCGTCGCTGATCAACGGGTTTGACCTGGTCCTTCACGCCTCGCGTTGGGAAGGGCTTCCACGCACGGTGGTGCAAGGAATGCTGTGTGAGGTCCCCGCGATCAGCTTTGACAATGACGGGGCGCCGGAAGTCGTCATACCGGATGAGACGGGGTTTCTGGTTCCGTTCGGCGACACATCGCGACTCGCCGAGGCCATGGTCACCTTGGCGGAGGATGCCAAGCGGCGCAAAGCGTTGGGTAAGTGTGGTCGTGCCCGCTGTCTCGAGATGTTCGACTGGCAAGCGATGGTGGACCAGCTCGAGACGCTGTACCTGAAGCTTGCTCAGCGCCCGGCGCCGGTGGTATGATTGGGAAGTAAACGGGGCAGCGTCTTCACCGATGGGCTGCGGTTTGGATGCGCAGGTGAACCGCTGCGGCAGTCGTTGGGAACGGTCATTTCGTGGTCTCGGGAGACAGCCCTTTGTCCACCTGCCTCACGCTGGGTGACTTTGAGCGTTTGGACGACGGTACGCTTGACGGCGAGACCGAAGCCAAAGCCCGCGCCCACTTGAATTCGTGTGATGCCTGTCGTGTGGCCTACGAACGATGCCGCGAGGACCGGGCATTCCTCGCCCAAGCCAAATCCGCGCTATTGGAGGATTTGGGCTCGGATAGCCGCTTGATGGAATCCGGATCTTCTCCGATCCGCAAAGCGACTGGACCGACACCCGACATTGAGGGCTACCGGATTACGGGCGTAATCGGGCAGGGCGGGATGGGCATTGTCTATCGAGCGGTTCAGACGAAGCTCAACCGGACGGTGGCGCTAAAAGTGCTCCCTGCCATGGTTGGAGCAGCGAGCCCTTCGGCCGTGTCACGGTTCCGTCGCGAGGCCACCGCGGCCGCTCGGCTGCATCACACCCACATCGTTCCCATCTACGATTTCGGCGAGTCACACGACGCTTATTACTATGCGATGGAGCTGATCACCGGCCAGCCACTCAACGTTGTGATACAGCGGTTTGCGGAAAGTGACGCGGCGTCCGCGTCGCCCGCCCGCCTTGCGGAATTGCTGCTGACGACGACGTCGGGCATGGCGGGACCGATCTCCGCTGAGATACACGGGCAGTCAACGACGGAGGATCCACCAAGCATGGCGGGTGCCTCGTCGGGTGGTCGCGGACGTTTGTATTATCGACAGGTCGCAAGATGGATCGCCGATGCCGGTGACGCGCTCCATTACGCCCATGGCGAAGGCATCATTCACCGCGATATAAAACCGGCGAACCTGATTCTATCCAGCGACGGCCGGATCATGATCGCCGACTTTGGCCTGGCCAAGAGTATCGGCGAGGAGTCCGTTACGATGACCGGCGCGCTGCTGGGGACTGTACGCTATCTGAGCCCCGAACAAGCGATGGCCCGTCGGGTTCCCGTCGATCACCGGACGGACATTTATTCGCTGGGGGCGACCATATACGAGCTGTTGTGCTTCCAGCCGGCTTTCCCCGGCGACGACGATAAACAAGTTCTTAGCGCCATTATCACGCGCGATCCGGTCCGTCCGCGCAAGATCGCACCCAGCGTGCCCCACGAATTGGAGACCATTTGTCTCAAAGCGCTCGAAAAATCCCCTGACACTCGTTATCCAACTGCCCGTGCGTTTGTGGATGACCTGCGCCGATATACGCATGATCTACCCATTGTTGCGAAGCGGCCAAGCCCAATTGCCAGAGCGATCAAATTCGTGCGTCGACACAAGGCCGGTGTCGTTGCGGCGGCAGCCATTGTCCTCCTGATCATCACGATCCTGTTACTCACCTACATGTACAAGAGACGGATCGAGAGCGAGCTCTCTGGACTGCGGCGAGAGGCGGATGCCCTCTGCAAACAGCAGAAGTGGGTGCAGGCAGCCGAGAAATACAATAAGGCCCTTGACGTCCAGCCAGACCATTTCAAGACCCTGCTCAACAGCGCGATCATGTACAAGGACTGGTACAACGCTTCCACGAATCCGGACCCAGGGCTTCTCAAAATCGGCGTTGATCGGTGTACGCGGGCGCTTGCGGTTGAGCCAAACCACCCCAACGCATGGAACTTGAAGGGTGTTCTGCATAAGAAGTCGGGGCAATACGCAGAAGCGATTGCCGCCTACGAGAAATCGATCGAACTCGAGGAGAATGCGTGGGCGTGGGAGAATCGTGGCGCCGCCTACGCATTACTGCGCAACTTCACGCAGGCCGAGCAGGACTTGAAACGGGCCGTCACGATCACCGGTACGGAAGAAGATGAGGCTTGCGAGACCGGTTGGCGAAGCTTGGCATCATTTTACCTCTTTCGCGGAAACCCGGATGCTGTGCAACACATCAATAAGGCATTTGCCTGTGCCAGTCTGGACCCTTGGTCATCGGTGATTGCGGCGCGTCTAAGATTGACGCTTCCGGGGTACGTGGATGCGGACGAGGCCCTTTATCGCGCCAGGTCCGCGGAGGAATCGTCGGGCGGCCAGGGATTCGAGTTCGTGCAGCGAGCCAAGAGACTCTATGCACTCGCAAACTTGCGAAAGGACCGATTTGCAGAGGCTATCGACTCCGCCCGAGCCGCTCTCGACGTGGGCGACCTCCCCACGTTCAACCACCTTATTATTGCGGTTGCCCAAGCGAAGCTGGGGCGTGAACCGGAGGCCCGGGTCGCGCTGGAAGGTGCGATTCGCGACTGGCCTGCCGATCTTGTTTCTCAGGGGCAGTTCCGTGTTTCTGCCCCCGAGGGTGTTCTGTGGTTCGACACGGCCGATGAGCTTCTGGCCCTGCGCAAGGAAGCGGAGGCGCTCATTACCGGCGCCGCGCCCTAACGCGAAAATGGCGGTGTCCGGGCGAGGTTGGGGTTCCGGGTTCGTTCGTTCGAACACGAAATCCCCCAAAGCCGTTGGCTTACGATCGATTCTCCATTAGTATTGGTTAACCGCTTGAGGGCAACGGAAGCAGGGCCATGGCGGAGCGCTTGATTGGAGACGACGCGTCCAAGCCTGTTGCAGCGAGTCAAGAACCCTCGAGACAACGAGGGCTGGCGTGAGTTCTATCAACTCTATCAGCCGCTGTTGTACCGGTACGCCCGGGCCCGGGGTCTGAACCGGGAGAACGCCGACGAAGTGACACAGCAGTGTCTGGCGATACTCTCTGAAAAGATGCCCGAATTCGAGTACTCGCGGGAGAAGGGCGGGTTCAAGCACTGGCTTCGGCGCATTACGAACAACAAGATCAACGACTTCTTCAAGAAACGGCGCCTCCCCCTCGCCCAAAGCGCGGACTTTCGCCGTCCGCAGGAAACGGAGTTATCCCCGGACGAGCTGTGGGAACGGCAGTGGCAGAAGAAGCACCTTCAGTACTGCCTCAAGCTGATTCGTCCGGAGGTGGCTGCCACAACTTTTCAGGCGTTTGAGTATCATGTCCTTTGCGGTTGGTCTGTTGAACGGGTGTCGCAGACGCTCGGAATCTCGACGGATCAGGTCTACACCGCAAAGTCGCGGATCACCCGCCGGCTTCGGACCAAGATGCGGGAGCTGCTCGGTGAAGAATCTTTGGGGACGTGATTCCGACGATCGTAGAGCGTTTCCCGTCTTCGTGTGCCGCGTTTGACGAGGGCAAACCTACCGCTGCGGGGTGAATCCTCGCGGGCTAGAGCGAATCCCGTTTTCGTGGACCGGTCGACCCCCCTCTTTCCCCCCT